>CAZLLM010000070.1:0-6155 GCA_964560405.1 uncultured Prevotella sp. | reverse complement strand
TTTTCAGCGGGTGCAGGCGGGCGGCGGGGGATGGCGGGTTCAGGGCGGGACGGATTTGCGATCAGCGCGGCGTCCCTTTGAGGGCCGCGTCATCAGTGTGACGACAGGGTGACGGTCACATCGCCGCCGCCCAGCGCGTCTTTCAGCTCCTGCTGCGTGGCGCCGGTTATCTTGCCCAGCGGTGTGAACGTGTAGCTGTTGCGGCCGTAATAAATCACGAGGTAATGCCCTTGGTAGAGGATGATGTCGCCGGGGCCCGTCACTGTCGGCTTGTCGTTGCGGGGCAGCCGCGTGCCGAGGGGTCCGACCTTTTCCATGCCGGCGTAGTCTTCCATCCTGACAGTCACATCCCCTTTCGCCAGCAGCTTCAGAAGCGCTTCGGTTGAGGAGTTTTTCACCAATGCGGCGGTGAACGTCCGCCCGCCCGCCGAGATCCTGATTGTGTCTTGCTTCATGTTTCCGTTGTTCCGGTTGTCTGTTACGTTTTTGCCGGGAGCTTCTGCACCCCCGCCATGCGCCGCCGCGAATGACGACAGCAGCAGGCAGATCCCAAATATGCGCCTCATAATGTTTCGGTTTACAGTTTGTCTCATATTGCAAATGCAGAGGGGCGGCGCAAGCCGCTTGGCGGGCAGGCTACGGGCGTCGCGTTCTGCTTATAAGCGCACTGCCTGCAAACGCTTCGCCGGCGGCGGAGACTGCCGAGTATGCCGCGCCTTTCGGGTAACGCGGCTTTTACGGCAGCGGGAAGCTGTAGGTTACGAATCCTTTCCCGTATTCGTTTATCCTGACCGCCACTGAATCGCGCCCGGGCACGAGGCTCTTCATGGCTTCGTGCAGCGAGCAGGAAACGAATGTCTCCCGCGAGAAATACTCCATGTCTCCGCCGCTGTCGTTGTACAGTGCGAGGTTCAGGGTCTGCGCCCCGCCGCCGCTGGCGGCGTATCCGAGGAAAGCGAACCCTAACGCATGCGGGTTGCCTTTTGTGCGCAGCAGCAGCCGGAGGTTCAGGTATTTCCCGCCCGTCCACACTGACGTGACACCCACGGGGTCGGTATGCACCGTGTCGTAACGCATGGGCTGCACGGCGATGATAGGGCTGGCGGATGTTACTTCCGCCACGCCGGGGCCGGCTTCAGGCACGAGCCTGAACACCGTAAGGCAGCGGCATACGGTGTCGTCCGCGAAGCCTTCCGCGGGGCGCGACAGGCGGAGCGTGTCGCCGCTGTCGAGAGCCATTTCGCGCGCCAGCCCGCTCCCGTCGCTTATGAGGTCGGCAAGGTCGAGGCGCAGGGCGGGCGCGTAGCCGTCGTCGCCGCACGACAGTAAAAGCGCGGCCGCGGCAGCCGCGAGCGCGGCGGGTGCGAAACTTCGTGCGGTCATGTATGCAGGTTTTAGCGTTAATGCCGTATTATCCGCCGGCGAGCGTGCGTTCCTGGTTTATCACGGGGTTGGCGTACATTGTGAGAAGCCTTTCCCGCAGGAAGCCGCAGTCTTTGCCGGGCAGGTCTACCATTTCGACTCGTGAGCTGATGTAGGCCTCGAACGCCCGCAGCTCGGCTTCGGAGTACTTTCCCGCGTGGCGGCTTCCGCCGGCGAGCAGGTCGGCGGCGGCGTAGTTGCTGGGGTAGAGCCGGTAGCCTTTGTAGATTTCGCGGTCGATGTGTTTCGCCACGAGGCTGTAAATGCCCTTCCCGCGCATTCCCGCGCCAATCTCCGCGAGCCACGCATCGAGGCACGGGGCTGGGTTGTAGCGCACTCTTCCCTTGTATCCGAATATCCCGGTCTGCATGTTGAGCAGGTCGTCTTCGCGCGTCTTGACGAAGCGGGGGTTGTCGCGCTTCTGCTGGAACTCTTTTGCCTTGAGGAAGTCGCAAGGGTCGTATTCGTAAGAGATGCTAAGGGGCACGATGTGCAGGCTCATCAGGCTTTCGATAACGTTTCCGCCGCTCATCGCCATCATCTTTATAATAGAGTTTTGCGTCCGGTCGTCGGAGTCTTTCGCGCGGCCTTCGCGCTGCGCTATCCAGACGTTCTCCCTCTTGACGTTTATGGCGTAGCGCATATACCTGCCCAGCCGCGCCGCGCTCCGCAGCGTTTCGCGCATGGGGAGCGAGCGCTGCACGATGAACGACTTGTTTATTCTCACCACCCGGCGTATCCAAGGATAAATCAGGAGGTTGTCGCCGATGGCTATCTCTGCGGTGCAAGGGAAGCGGTTGCGCACGAGTTCGCGTGAGAGGTAGGCCGGGTCGAGCACGATGTCGCGGTGGTTGGATATGAAAGTGTACCTTTTCCCGGGCGAAAGGCCGCCGGTATTCATGCTCACGCCTTGTGTGCATTTCTTCTCGATGTCGCCGAGCAGGTTGTAAGCGAATGTCTCCTGCACTTCCTGGTTGGTGCGGCAGGCGCGCAGCTTGCCGGCAAAGACATCGAAAGGCATTGCGGGGAATGCCTGCGCGATTACTTTGCGGAAATCGGCGTCGTTTATAAGCTCTTCGAAAACCTGCGGCAGCTCCTCCGGGCTATATGGGCGTATCTCGTCGAATTCGGCCGGAATGTTCATGTGGCGTGTCTGTTTTCGTTTTTTTGCGTTTGCGTCGTGCGGACTGGCGGGGCGGCGGACCCATGCAGCCGGGCTGCGCACCTTGCCTTTGACTGCGGCGCGCAGGGCGTTTCAGCAGAAGCTGTCCTCTATTATGTCGCTAAGCACGCCGCCCATTTTCAGTCCGGCGGCTTTCACTTGCTGCGGTATGAAGCTCGTGGGTGTCATTCCGGGCGTTGTGTTCACTTCGAGAAGGTTTATTTGTTCGCCGCCCGGCCTGCCTGTCAGTATGTAGTCAATGCGCACTATGCCGCGGCAACCGATAAGGTCGTAAATCTTAGATGTCTCGGCTTGCACGCGGGCTGTTGTCTCAGCGGTCAGGCGGGCCGGGGTTATTTCCTTTACTTGCCCGTTGTATTTGGCGTTGTAGTCGAAAAATTCGTTCCCTGTAACTACTTCCGTTACGGGCAATACTACGCTCGACTTGCGTGTCTTATAGCATCCGCAGGTAACCTCCACGCCTTGAATGAAACTTTCTGCCATCACTTCGGGACTTTCGCGCATGGCCTTGTCTATGGCGGCGGCAAGGTCTTCGATGCGTTTCACCTTGCTTACGCCGAAGCTGCTGCCGCCGGCGTTGGGCTTTACGAAGCACGGGAGGCCGATGCGTCGGGCAATCTCTTCGTCGGAAAGACGTGCGGCCTGCTCTTTGCGAATCAGTACGCTTCCGGCTGTGTTCACCCCTTGCGGACGGAGGAATTGGTTGAGCGCGAACTTGTTGAACGTCATGGCTTCGGCGAGAACGCCGCCAGTGGAGTAAGGCAGTCTTATCAGGTCGAAATAACCTTGCAGGATGCCGTTTTCGCCGGGTGTGCCGTGTATTGTGATGTATGCGTAGTCGGGTTTCACCCTTGCTTGCCCGTCCGAGAACGAGAAGTCGTTCAAATCAACCTTTGAACGATTGCTGCCGTCGGTAAGGGCTTCCCACGCCGCACTACTTATCTCTACGATGCAGGAGGCGTAATCCGTTTCTTCTTCGAGGAACGATTTTATTCCTTGCGCGCTCCTCATCGAAACGTCATGCTCCGAAGAGTCGCCGCCTGCCACTATTGCTATTGTGCGTTTCATTGTGTTTGCTTTTAGTGCGTTTCCTGTCCGCGCCGCCTGTACGGGTTTCGCTGCATACAGGATTGTCGTTTCATCTCTGCCTCTGCGGGGTTTTTTCCCTGCTGTTGGCGGATTCGGCGTTCTCCGCGGCTTGCTGCTGTTTTCTGCGGGAAAATATGTCGGGCGTATTCCCGCAGTTATCGCTTGCGGCGCGGCCGGCAGCCGGAAGTCATTGCCTTTCGATCGCGCTGCTGGCGAACTTCCTCCATTTCCCTATCAGTTCCTGCAAGTCATCGGGCGGCGGGACTTCAAAGTCCATAGCCTTGCCCGAAGAGGGATGCGTAAAACCTAATGTGCGTGCGTGCAAGGCCTGCCGCGGGCATAACTTGAAACAGTTTGTGACGAATTGCCTGTAACTGTTGGTCGGCTTTCCGCGCAGTATCTCGCCGCCGCCGTAGCGGATGTCGCCGAATACGGGATGACCCGTATGGCGCATGTGTGCTCTTATCTGATGGGTGCGCCCTGTTTCGAGGCGGCATTCAAGCAGTGTGGTGTATCCGAAACGCTCGATGACGCGGAAGTGCGTTATGGCAGATTTCCCCACACCTGAATCTGCGGGGAATACGCTCATTTGCAGGCGGTCTCTGACATTTCGCGCTATGTTCCCAATGACCATGCCGTCATCTTCGGCAAAGTCGCCCCATACGAGTGCCTCGTAGCTGCGGCGTGTCGTCTTGTTGAAGAATTGCAGGCCGAGTCCTGTCTTTGCTTCCGGTGTCTTGGCTATTGCAAGCAAGCCCGACGTGTCTTTGTCTATCCTGTGCACCAGCCCTACGGCTGGGTTGTTCGGGTCGTAGGCTGGATTGTCTCTCATGTGCCAGGCAACGGCGTTGACAAGTGTCCCGGTGTAGTTTCCGTGTCCGGGATGGACAACAAGCCCTGCCGGTTTGTTCACCACCATAAGTTCGCTGTCTTCGTAAACTATGTCGAGGGGAATATCCTCCGGCTCTATTGCAGTCTCATAGCGGGGGCGGTCAAGCAATAGTGTAACGACATCAAGCGGCTTGACGCGGTAGCTGCTTTTCACGGGCTTGCCGTTCACATGCACAAAGCCTGCTTCCGCCGCTTTCTGAATCCGATTGCGTGATTTGCCCGGCAGACGGGCGAACAGGAACTTGTCAATACGCAGGAGCTGCTGCCCTTTGTCGGCTGTCAGACGGAAATGTTCGTAAAGCTGCCCTTCGTTGCCGCCGTCCACAAATTCATCATCCGTGTCCGTTAATTCGTCATCGACATCCGAAAGTTCTAAATTGCAAAGTCCCGGCTCGTTGTCCGTGTCCGCCAGTTCATTATTGCCATCCGTTAATTCAACTCCGATGTTTGCCGTTTCGCGGTTGCCAGTTCTCTCCGCTCCGTCGGCAGAAAGAGTTCCTTCCGCAAGGAGAGGCAGGCTGGCGGTGTCTTTACTCGGAAATGCCATCTTCCAGAGTTTCATCGAAATCCGTTTCCGCGCTGCTGCTGTCAACTTCCCAAAGCGAATCGTCTTCAAGCTGAAAGTATTCGTTGGCTGTCCCGTCGCCAGCCACGAGAGTTATCTTTGAGTCAATGGAAATGCGTGTATCAGCGGAAATTTCCCTGCCGCCGCACTTCACTTCATAGACCCAGTCTTTTTCACCTTTGATATATTCGGTTGGCGCGAGGGAAAAACCTATGGCGCGAAGCCTTGATTGGGCTTCGCGCAGAGAACTGTTGTCAGCCAAATCAGGCATTACTATCAGCGGTGGTGTGACGGAGTTCACCGTTACGTTCACTATGCGTCCTTCCTTTACTTTGCTTCCTGCCTTGACTGACTGGTCGAGTACTGTGTTTGCCGGAAGCTGCGGCATATAACCGGAATCGGCCACAACGCACTTGATGCCGGAACTTTCAAGCGTTGTGACCGCTCGTTCTATTGGCATACCTTTGAGGGACGGCACGACTATATCCTCGCCGTGCCGGGTGTAGATTGCCAAGCCTCTGAACGTGAGGAATACGAGCAGACAAACAGTAACCGCCATAGCCAGCAGGTTGCCCCACAGGTACTTTTTTGACGGTTTATTGCTTTTCTTTTTCCTTTCGTCCATGTTGACGGAATTATGCACGGATACAGGATTTAGGCAAAGATAAGAACATAATACAAAAAGCAGGGGTGTGGTCGCTCAAACCTCTGCATCTTTCGCCCGCTAAGCGGTTTTTACAATATTCCCTTAGCGTTTTCGTTTTCCGTGCACTTCATCAGATACGGTCAGCTTCTTGCGCCCTTTCCTGCGGCGGGCTGCCAGAATCTTGCGGCCGTTAGCTGTCTGCATACGTTTGCGGAATCCGTGTTTCTTAAGCCTTCTGCGATTGTGCGGCTGGTATGTGCGTTTCATTGATAGTTTATTTTTAATTGTATTCGCAGTCAATCAGTCGTGCAAAGTTCGGCATTATTTCCGAAATATGCAACTGGGAAAAACCGTCGTGT
>CAZLLM010000069.1:3453-6178 GCA_964560405.1 uncultured Prevotella sp. | reverse complement strand
AGAAGGTTATAATTTCACCGCAGCCGTTGCAAAGCAGGCGGAGCTTGAAGCCGTGGCACCATCCCATCGTACCTTTCCCGTCCGCGGCGATATCCTTGAACACCTTGTTGAAGCGCCGCCTGCAATTGTGGCAGACGGGGAGCATCGTGCTGTCCGCGAAGCTGATACCCGGGCATTTGCCGGACGCCCGGAGCTTCATGAACAGCGTCATGCGGAAGAACACACGCGGCATAAGCCCGACGAGCCTGTTGTATGAAACGGCGTCGGGAAAGCAGGAGCCGAGATGACCTCTGACGCAGAGCATGTAATAGAGCCTGAAGTTCCTGAACGAGCCGGAATGGTAACATGTGAGTATCGTCATAATCTCGCTTTCTGAGAGCCTGCCCTTGCGGTTTCTGTGTCTTGCACCCTCCGCCGGGACTTCCGGCCTGAGGCTTTTATGCGGTTCGGAATGCGAATTCTTCACAAAGTCGTCCGGGCTACAAAAAATCTCAATGACTATGTCTTCCTTAATCATCGCCTATACATTGGGAAGTTCTTGATTTATACTTATAAACGTACAAAATGTTTGCGAGATTACCATTTTTTTCATCTGCTTTTTTATCCCGAACTCGCGTAATGCTTGAAGCGACGGAAGCCGCCGAAATAAAACAGGATGATCAGGATAACCATAATCCCAGTGCCGTTCATGCGGTCAGGTTTATTGCGATGTCTGTTCTTCTTATCTTCAGGCGTATGTTTTTCTTGTCGCAATGCAGATTCCTTGCAAAAATCATCGACCATACAATAAATCCCTGTAATTTCAGATTCCGGGAACATAGTGGTAATCGTTTAATTGTTATAATCAAGCACTCTAAATTTAATGCTGTTATCGCTATGTTCCTGTTCTTACAATAGATTATATTTGTTCTTATTCCGAACTCACGTTATTTAAAATAAGCGCACAGAAGCAAATAACATTTTCACGATATTCTTGATAAATCAGGCAGATATCAAAATAAGCCTGCTTTTTATAGTACTTAATTAACATAAACTCAAACGAGGAATTCGCCGACTGGCTTTGGCGAGAGATCTCCTTCAAGACAAATTCGCATCATTGTTTCACATAACTTTTTGAAACGATAAGGATTAGCTCTACGCAGTCTATAATCTTGCATATAATATATCCATGATATGTTTTCTTAATACCTTATGCTGTGCTGCCGGCTACGCCCTGCGGCTCTGGTTTGGCGTTGCGGGCGGAATAAGCTATCTTTGCCGGACAAACGCCGGCATACGACAATGGACAAGGAACAGATAATGCTCACGGGCGACCGCCCTACCGGCCGCCTGCACATCGGACACTACGCAGGTTCGCTGCGCCGCCGCACGGAACTGCAAAACTCTGGCAATTACAGCAAAATATTCATATTCATAGCCGATGCCCAGGCACTTACAGACAACATGACCAGCCCTGAAAAGGTGAGGCAGAACATCGTGGAGGTAGCGCTCGACTGGCTCTCCGCAGGCATTGACCCCGATGTCTCGACCCTGTTCATACAATCACAAATACGCGAGCTGTACGAACTGACAGCGTACTACATGAACCTCGTGTCGGTTTCAAGGTTGCAGCGCAACCCGACGGTGAAGACGGAGATACAAATGCGCAACTTCGAAGCGAGCATCCCCGCAGGCTTTCTCGCCTATCCAGTGAGCCAGGCGGCCGACATCACGGCGTTCCGCGCCACCGCCGTGCCGGCGGGCGAAGACCAGAAGCCGATGCTCGAACAAACCGTGGAGATTGTAAGGCGTTTCAACCACATCTATGGCGAAACGCTCACCGAGCCGTCCATACTGCTGCCCGACAACGCGGCCTGCATGCGCCTGCCCGGAACAGACGGGAAGGCGAAGATGAGCAAGTCGCTCGGCAACTGCATTTTCCTCTCCGACACCGCCGATGAGGTAAGGCGGAAGATACGCTCAATGTACACCGACCCAGGCCACATCCACGTGAACGACCCCGGCACTGTGGAGGGAAACACCGTGTTCACGTACCTCGACGCTTTCTGCTGCCCGGAACACTTCGGGCGCTACCTGCCGGAATACCCCGGCCTTGACGAGCTGAAAAGCCACTACCGCCGCGGAGGACTGGGCGACGTGAAGATAAAGAACTTCCTCAACGACATCTTGGAAGAAACCCTCGAACCCATCCGCGCCAGGCGGAAAGAGTTTGAAAAAGACATACCAGGCGTTTACGGAATGCTGAGAAAAGGCAGCGAAGCCGCACGCGAAACGGCGGCCGCCACACTTTCGGCCGTGCGCAAGGCTATGAAAATCGACTATTTCGAAGACAACGCACTTATTTCCGCGCAAGCCAGGCGCTTCGCCGCACGGTGAACTCAGGGAAAGCGGCCGCTGCGTAACGCGCCTCTCTGTACAAGAGCTTGCCGGGCAAAATGCGGGGCGTGCCGCATACGGCAAGGGACATGTCAGACGGATTTCAAAACAGGCTGGGCGCATTTTGATTATTTCAGGCGTAATTTGAAACATCTCTCCGACATATCCGGGACAATACGCTTCCCGCCCCGCCGAAGCCAAGCCTCCGGACCCGCATGCCCGGCGCGGAAAAGTAAATTTTCATTAGATTTGTAACCCTTACCTTGGATAAAAAACGGAAATACCAAAAACGATATAAAATGGACTTGACAGAAAGATTCCTCAGCTACGTGGCTTTCGACACCCAGTC
>CAZLLM010000069.1:0-3353 GCA_964560405.1 uncultured Prevotella sp. | reverse complement strand
ATAAAATGGACTTGACAGAAAGATTCCTCAGCTACGTGGCTTTCGACACCCAGTCGAGCGAAACAAGCTCAGACACCCCCAGCACGGCAAAGCAGCTGGTCTTCGCCAGACACCTGAAAAAGGAACTGGAAAGCGAAGGGCTGAAAGACGTGTGCCTTGACGGAAACGGCTGCCTGTACGCCACGCTTCCGGCAAACACCGGCGCGGAAACGCCGACCGTCGGATTCATCGCGCACTACGACACCAGCCCCGACTGCAGCGGCGCAAACGTCAAGCCCCGCATAGTAAAGGACTACGGCGGCGGCGACATCGTGCTCAGCGAGGCGGACGGCATACGCCTGTCGCCCTCCGTGTTCCCCGAACTGCTTGCCCACAAAGGCGAGGATCTGATTGTTACCGACGGACACACCCTTCTCGGTGCCGACGACAAGGCGGGGATTGCCGAAATAGTGCAGGCCATGATACGGCTCAAAGAACATCCGGAGATAAAGCACGGCGACATACGCATAGCCTTCAATCCTGACGAGGAGATAGGGCGTGGCGCGCACCTGTTCGATGTGGAACGCTTCGGATGCGAATGGGCGTACACCGTAGACGGCGGTGATGCCGGCGAGATTGAGTACGAGAATTTCAACGCCGCCGCCGCGAAAGTGCAAATCAAAGGCGCAAGCGTGCATCCGGGCTACGCGAAAGGCAAGATGACCAACGCCGCGCGAGTAGCGGCCGAGCTGATAGCGAAAATCCCCGCCGGCGAGACTCCTGAATCAACAGAAGGATACGAGGGGTTCTACCATCTCACGGGGATGGAGGGGAACGTGGAACGCGCAACGGTGAACTACATCATCCGCGACCACGACCGCAGGAAATTCGAGGCGCGCAAGAGCTTCTTCGCCGGGCTTGCGGCGGAGCTGGACGCGCGCTACGGCGAAGGCTCCGTCTCGGCCGAGATAAGCGACCAATACTACAATATGCGCGAGAAGATAGAGCCTGTTTTCCACGTTGTCGACATAGCCGTAAAGGCAATGGAGGAAGCGGGCGTGCCTCCCAAAGTGCACGCCATACGGGGCGGGACGGACGGCGCCCAACTCTCGTTCAAGGGGTTGCCGTGCCCCAACATCTTCGCCGGAGGGATAAACTTCCACGGCCCCTACGAGTTCGTCCCAGTGCAGTCAATGGAGAAGGCGGTGCGCGTCATCATGAAAATATGCGAGCTGTCGGCGCGGTTCCGCGCCTGACTGCATAGCCGCGCTGACACCCTGCGCCGCCTGACCGGAAGGCGGCTCTTCCGCGCCCGGCGGATTTCTGGGAACGCGAGCCTTGCCTGCGGTCATAGCGCGGGGACACACCGCTTTCCCGCCCTTTACGGGTCTGGCTTCCGCCTTACGGACGTTTGCGCGGCGCGGTATTCGCCGGGCGCAGTTCCGAGGTGCTTCCGCACGTAACGGCTGAAATACGACAGCGATGAGAAATTCATCTCATCGCTGATTTGCGTAAGCGAAAGCCCGCTGTTGTTAAGGTATTCCCGGATTATAGGCGCGGTATGCCGTGCGATTAGGCAGGAGACGCTGCGCCCCGTGTTGCGCTTCACCGTTTCCGACAGGTACTTCGCCGTCACGTTCAGCTGCCCGGCGTAATACGCCACGTCGCGGTGGCGCCTGCACCGCCCCGTTTCCAGCATTGACATCAGCAGGCGCACTATATGCGCGGCGCGCCCGGAGGCGGGGATTACGTCGTGCAGCTTGGCGTGGAAGTCGAAAAGGTCGTAAATCATCGTGAGCGTCAGGCTGCCCATCAGCCCGCTGTAGAAAAGGTGGCGGTCGTTCATGCGCTCCCTTATGCGGCGTATGTCGGCGGTGAAGCGGGCTGCGTCTTCTTCGGAAAGGGGGATTACCGGGTCGTCGAACAGGCTGATGCAGCCGCTTATGCCGTAATGGTTGGCGGGAAGCAGGCTGTACATGAAGTCGAAAGGCGCGGCGATGAATCCAACCCTCATGCCCGCGCCCGCCCTTATGTCGCTCACCAGCTCAGGGTTCGTGATGACGGCGGCGGCGTTGCGCCGCACCTCCACCCGCCTGCCGTTGAAGCGGAAGCTGCCCTCCCCCGCGTGGCAGATCAGATGCACGCCCCAGCCCGCGAAGCGCGCCGAGTTTATTTCGGCGAAAGACTCCGAATAAACGATTTCCGCGTCTGTCGTCCTGCTCACGCCGCGAAAATACGACGGCTCGCGCGAAAAACGCGGGATTTCCGGCAAAAATGAAAACTTGCCCGCAATCAGTGAAAACGCCGCAACGCCGGAGGCCCCCAACTTTGCAGGCGGAAAGACAAACAGCAAACCAATAAAAACGCAAAGCCATGAAGTACGTGAAATTAGGCGGCACAGGAGTGGACGTGTCGAAAATATGCCTCGGCATGATGAGTTTCGGCAAGCCCGGCGAGGAAAACGGCGTCTTCCCCTGGGCGCGCGACTTTGACGAGGCGAAGCCCATATTCAGGAAGGCCGTAGAATTGGGTATCAACTATTTCGACACGGCTAACGTCTACCAGCTCGGCACTTCGGAGGAAATCACCGGCAGGCTCATACGCGAGTTCGGGCTCGACCGCGACGACATCGTCGTAGCCACCAAGGTCAGCATGGAGATGCGGCCGGGCCGCCCTAACGGAGGAGGCCTTTCGCGCAAGGAGATACTGAATGAGATCGACAAGAGCCTGCGGCGACTGCAGATGGACTACGTGGACCTCTACCAAATCCACCGCCTCGACCCCGGAACGCCGATGGAAGAGATAATGGAGGCTCTTCACGACGTGGTGAAGAGCGGGAAGGCGCGCTACATCGGAGCCTCGACGATGTACGCATGGCAGTTCCAGAAAATGCAGAACATCGCCGAAAGGCGCGGCTGGACGAAGTTCGTGACGATGCAGAACCAGTACAACCTGATGTACCGCGAGGAAGAGCGTGAAATGATACCATTCTGCCGCGACAGCAACGTGGGGCTGGTTCCGTGGAGCCCGCTCGCCGGCGGCCGCCTGGCGCGCCCGTGGGGGACGGAGACCAGGCGCGTCAAGGCGGACGGAGTCTCGCCAATGGTATGGGGCCGCACCGTCGCCCAAGACCTCCCCGTAATCGAGAGCCTGCGGAAGACGGCCGCCCGGCGCGGCGTTTCGATGGCGCAGGAAGCCCTGGCGTGGATGCTGGGCAAGCCCTACATCACAGCCCCGATTGTCGGTGCCACAGACCCGAGACACGTGGAGGAGGCGGCCGCAGCCCTCGACATCACGCTGGACGCTGACGAGGCTGCAGCCCTCGAAGCCCCGTACACGCCCCACGGCGTGAACGACGCCGGCGGCTACATGGC
>CAZLLM010000068.1:0-6201 GCA_964560405.1 uncultured Prevotella sp. | reverse complement strand
GCCGCTACCAGTTTTTGTCCGAGCCATGCGGCGTTGCGTATCGTTGCCCCTTGCGGATTTTCTGCTGTATACGCTGTTCTTCCTGTTTGGATATGTCCAATAGTCGTTCTGCGTTTTCTTTTGACATTTTGTCTTCTTGCGGCTGCTTTTGGTTTTGTTTGCTTTCTTCGCTCTGCTGCGCTTTTTCCTGCTGCTTGTCGTCGCGTTTCTCCTTTTGTCCCTGATTGTCTTGTTTGTTATGGCTGTTGTTTTGGTTTTTAAGCAAATGTCGGCAGAGTGCCAGGTTGTAGCGGCTTTCATTGTCGTGCGGATTGTTACGCAGTGCGTTCTCGTAGTTCGATATGGCTTCACCGTACTGCTGCTGGCTTTGGAAAATAAAGCCCAAGTTGTGGTAAGCCTTTGCTAAATAAAGCGGGTTTTTTGTCAGTTTCAGTACTCCCGCATACTGGTCGGCCGCGTCTTTGGGATTGCGCTCGCGGAGCAAGGCGTTGCCAAGATTAAAACGCGCCACAGGGTCGGTGCTGTTGCTTTTTATTGCACTGCGGTAGTCGATTTCCGCTTCAGAAAACATACTGTCAATATAAAATTCGTTGCCACTGCGCACGAGAACACGGTTGTCGCCCTGTTGCCCCCAAAGGATGGCGAATTGCATCACGGCCAAAAGCATTGCAAATCGTTTCGGCATTTTCATTTCTTAAACAGGTTGATTCGTTTAAACAGACGGTTTTTGCGTTCCATAGTCAGAGAATCAAGCGCAAGCAGTATGAGAGCAATAAGAGCCGTCCACTGGAACTGTTCGTCATAAGAGGAATACACGATGTCCTGCATCTCAGTTTTCTTTATCTTGTCAAGACTGCTGAACAGGCTTTCGCGAGCGGCGGGGATGCTGCTCAGGTAAATGAACCTGCCTTTCCCCGCTTCGGCTATTCGGACGCACATGTCCTTGTTCAAGTGCGTAATTACGGTTTCTCCGCCGCTGTCGGTAAGATACCCCCCCCTTGCAGAGGGGTAGGGAATTGGGGCACCTGTTTCCTTGCCCACCCCTATCATAAAGATATGGATGCCTTTTTTTGCGGCATCAGTTGCCGCTTCCTCCGCTCTTCCCTCATGGTTCTCGCCGTCGGTTATCATGATAATCGCACGTCCCACTCCCTCGGCCTGCGTGAAACTTTTGCTTGCAAGATCCATCGCTTTCGCTATGTCAGTCCCCTGCCGCGTTATCAAGGACGGGGAAATGGCATCAAGGAACATATTGACCGAGACGTTGTCGCTGGTAATGGGGAGCTGGCTGAAAGCGTCGCCGGCGAAAACTATAATGCCGACTTTGTCGTTATCCATGCGGCCTACGGCGGAGGAGATAAGTTGTTTGGCACACTCCAAACGGTTCGGAGCGATGTCCTCGGCCATCATACTATTGGAAATGTCGAGCGCAACGATTATTTCTATTCCTTGCTTCTTTGTGTTGTCAACTGTCATGCCCATTTGCGGCCTCGCCAGCGAGACAATTAGGGCGGCGGCGGCTGAAAGGACAAGCGCGGCCTTGTAGTGCTGCCGCTTTACAGACACGTCGGGCATCAGGTCTGCCAGCAAATCCAAGTCGCCGAAATGCTTCAGCTTCCTTTTGCGTCCTGCCAACGACAGCAAGTAAACTGCCGCCCATAACAACGGGAGCGACAGCAAATACAAATACTGCGGATCTTCAAATCTGAACATCTTGTCTTGGGGCATTAAGGTAAACGGCGCAGCAAAGTCGTCCGCAGCAGGAATTCCAGCAGCAAGGCGAATATCGCGGCCAAAGCGAAAGGTTGGTACAGTTCGTATCGCTTAGAGTATTTCCTGACGCTGAACTTTGTCTTTTCGAGCGTGTCGATGTCTTCGTAGACTTTCTTCAGCTCTTTCGTTGAAGTCGCACGATAGAACTGCCCCCCGGTAGCGGAAGCTATGCCTTGCAATGTCTGAACGTCTATTTCGCAAGGCATTTGGACGTAATGAACCCCGCCGCCGGGCATTGGATAAGGAAACGGGGCTTGCCCGTTAGTACCCACGCCTACGGTATACACCCTTATGCCGAATGACGAAGCTACATCGGCCGCCGTCAGCGGGGATATCTCGCCGCTGTTATTGGAGCCGTCAGTCAGCAGGATAATCACTTTGCTCTTAGCCTTGCTGTCTTTCAGACGGGAGACGGCGTTGGTTATCCCCATGCCTATTGCAGTACCGTCATCAATCAGCCCGTGCAGTGCCATGTCGCAGCTGACGTGCTGCATAAGCCCCAACAAGGCGGCATGGTCGACTGTCATCGGGCACTGAGTGAATGCTTCAGCGGCGAATACCGTAAGCCCGATATTGTCGTTGGGGCGCGAAGAGACAAATTCCGTGGCAACGCTCTTAGCGGCCTCTATCCTGTTAGGCTGCAAATCCTCGGCAAGCATGCTCGTGGAAGCGTCAAGCACAAGCATTATGTCAATTCCCTCAACCTGCGCTTTCTTCCATGAGTTCCTGCCCTGCGGACGTGCGAGAATGATAATCACAAGAGAAAGAGTTATCAGCCTTAACGCAAAAGGCAGATGCAAAAGGCGCGTCCGCAGGCTCGGTCTGATATGCAAAAACCCGCGCGTGTCGGAAATAGTTATGGAGGATTCGTGGCGCTTGTGCCGCAGAATATGCCACACGGCATACGGCACAAGCAGCAGCAAAAGGAAAAGAAGCTCTTTGTTCGCGAAAGTCATCATGATTGCAAGACACTATACAACTTAAAACAATTCAAGCGCTTCCTTTATCATAAAGAACACGATAGATATCACCGCCACACCAAGCGCGACAAGGCATATTCTGAACACTGTGCGGGGCTTAATCCGCTTTACGCTGTCCTCCTCTTCCCGCTTGTCCGCACAGAAAACTCTCTGGGACTCGTTTTTTGTCGCCTCCACATAATCGGCCAACCGCATAAGGCTGGCCCTGTCTTCGTCCGCTTCTGTCTGTAATTTCGCGAACTTTGTAAGGTCTGCCACATTCAGTATTTCGCGAAGCTCCTCCAATCTCGCTTTGTTTTTAACGCCTGCGGGCGAAACATTGTTTGAACCGTCATCCGTCTGCCTGGACGCATTCTCTTCGGTAATGCCGACCAGACGCTCCACAAGTTCGCAGGAAGTCATTTCCTCTGCGCTGAATCCGTACCGCAGCGTAACATAGCCACGCAGGATTGAAACAAGTGCTGTATAATAATCCTTTGAAGTAAAAGAGCTCGAATCGTATTCCGATTTCAGCCGTTCTATTTTCTTTTTCGCTTCCTCATGCGGCAAGACAGGCACTTTCTTTACGCTTGTGACTTTTGTCTCTTTTGCACTTCTTGCCAAATACAGCAAGTAAACCATCGCGCCTGCGCAAACTATAAGCAGCAGGGAAAGCGCAAACAGAGGCATCCAGTCCGCCCACGTGTACACAGGCTTTATGATTTCCTTAGGCCCGTAAAATTTGTCAGTATGCAACGTGTCCACCTCCACGTCATTCACTTTCAGTGCCAGTTGGTTAGTCTGATATGCCTTTTTGCCTACCGTGACGCTCAATTGCGGAATATAATAAAGTGAAGGCTCGAAACTCGTTACTCTGAACGAAAACACAGAAGTCGCCAATCCTTTCTCCGGCATATTCCTGTGTTCTTCGATTTCCCCGTTACCGACAACCTCAAGCCTTGTGTTATTCAGCAAGGCGGCAATGTCATTCGGGAAAACCACCTGTGATTTTTCCGGATGCACCACCTGCACACGCACAGCCGTCTGTTCGCCAATAAGAATCGCAGCCGAGTCAATTTCAGCCGTAACCTTTATCTGCGCGTCCGCCTGCATTGCCAGAGCAGCCGTCAGGACAAACACGGAGAACAGCTTTTTCATGACATCAAACCTTGTTTGAGAACAGATTCATCAGAGCTTTCACATAATCGCCGTCAGTCGGCACGGATACGCTGCGTACGCCGGAACGCTTGAAAGTGTATTGCAGTTTCTTCTGCCGCTCTTCCCAAATGCCGCGGTGCGCCCGGCGGATTCTGCGGCTTGACGTATCGACATATTCTATGCGCCCCGTTTCCGCATCACGCAGCTCCATGATGCCGACATCTGGCAGTTCGCGCATCCGCACGTCGTAAACCTGTATGGCGTTCATGTCGTAGCGGTGCTGCGCCATTTTCATCGTGTCGGTAATGTCGCGCCGGTCGATGAAGTCGCTTATGACGAACGCGGCGCACTGACGCCGTTGTATTTTCATGAGGAACTCCACGGCGGCGGATATGTCCGTCTTCTTTCCCTCCGGGTTGAAAGTCAGCAGTTCCCTTATGATATACAGAATGTGCCTGCGGCCTTTCTGAGGGGGTATGTATTTCTCTATCCTGTCGGAGAAGAATATCACGCCTATCTTGTCGTTGTTTTGTATGGCAGAGAACGAAAGTGTCGCGGCTATCTCCGTAATCAAGCCGCGTTTGGTGCGCATTCGCGTGCCGAAGCTCACGCTTCCCGACACGTCAATCAGCAGCATTACGGTAAGTTCCCGCTCTTCCTCGTACACTTTCACGTAAGGCCTGTTGAAGCGTGCCGTAACGTTCCAGTCAATGTCCCTCACGTCGTCGCCGTACTGGTACTCGCGCACCTCGGAAAAGCTCATGCCTTTACCCTTGAACGCAGAATGATACTCGCCCGCGAATATGTTGCTGCTCAATCTGCGGGTCTTTATCTCAATGCGCCTTACGCGGCCGAGAAGTTCCGATGTGTCCATATTGCAAGTCCGCAGCCCGTCTTACCTTACGCCCAATGCCGGCGCGAATCTCCGCGTCATTAACCGCCGCGCCTGACAGTACGCTTCACGGCACCGCGACTTTGTTGATAACTTCATCGATTATATTGTCGCTCGTGACATTCGCGGCCTCCGCCTCGTATGTCATGCCTATCCTGTGGCGAAGCACATCGTGCGCCACGGCGCGTATGTCTTCAGGAATGACGTAGCCCCGGCGTTTCAGGAAAGCGTAAGCCCTGCCCGCATAGGCGAGATTTATCGAAGCGCGCGGGCTGCCGCCGAAAGATATGTAGCCGCTTATCTCCTTGAGGCCGTAGCGTCCGGGATAACGGGTGGCGAACACTATGTCGGCGATATATTGCGATATTTTCTCGTCCACGTAAACGCTGTTCACGACAGCCCGCGCCTCCGCCACCTTCTCAGGACGCAGTATCGGGCGCGTCTCGCCGCCCCCGCCGTCTAATTTCTGGCGCACGATTATCTTCTCCTCGTCCATCGCGGGATAGTCTATCACCACTTTGAGCATGAAGCGGTCCACCTGCGCCTCCGGGAGCGGGTACGTGCCTTCTTGCTCTATCGGGTTTTGGGTTGCGAGCACAAGGAACGGGTCCGGCAGGGGGTACGTCTCGCCGCCTATCGTAACCTGCCGCTCCTGCATCGCCTCAAGCAGGGCACTCTGAACCTTTGCCGGCGCGCGGTTTATCTCGTCAGCCAAAATGAAATTGGCGAATATCGGCCCGCGCTTCACCACGAAATCCTCCGATTTCTGGCTGTAAATCAAAGTCCCGATAATGTCGGCAGGCAGCAGGTCAGGAGTGAACTGCACCCTATTGAACTTCGCGTCAATAAGCGAAGCCAGCGTCCTTATCGCCAGCGTCTTGGCCAGCCCCGGCACACCCTCAAGGAGTATGTGCCCGTCGCTGAGCAAGCCTATGAGCAAAGATTCCACCAGATGCCTCTGCCCGACGATCGTGCGGCTCATCCCCGTCGTGAGGTCGGTCACGAAACCGCTCTGCATCTCTATCCGCTCGTTCAAAGCCCGTATATCAACACTGTCGTTCATTGCGTAATGGATTAAAATTGCATGCAAAATTAAGATTTACTTTGCGAACAGACACATGCGATACCATAAAAGTAATCGGAACTGCACCTTTAAGGCTTGCAATTGAGAAACAACGCCCATCCTTATATCGCAATCGGACGGCACGCGAAGACAATGGCATCTCCCGGATTTGCGAAGAGGCTTCCTGACGGGGCGGCGCGGCAGGCCTCATCGCGGCGGCGAAACGCAGGAAGGCTTTCGAGGCCGCTTCGGAGATTTGCGGGGCGCATTGCCGGCGGGAAGCTGCACAAGAGCGGCAGGCGTTCCGGCAACGGCAAGGACGGCAGTGGTAAGGCCGGCGGAGGCATGACGGGGGG
>CAZLLM010000067.1:0-6244 GCA_964560405.1 uncultured Prevotella sp. | reverse complement strand
CGCGCAAGCCGCTCAATCGCCGCCCTTTACTGTGATGAAATACCCTATCTTCGCACAGATGGTGCCGTTGGCGGAGCGCGCGAACACGTCTTTCTTCGAGTTCCCGAAGATGTCCGCCAGCCCGTAATAGTATCTCCCCTCCAAGTTGAAGCGGCCTATCTTCGTGCTAAGCTCCAGCCCTATGCCGGCGGCGATGCCGTAGTCTATCTTATGCTTGACATCCAGGTCGTATTGCTCGTACATGTTGTTGGGTCTGTCGGGATGCCCCGCCTCGTTGAGAGTCCACACGGCGCTCTTCTCGGACGTCTCGCCGATGCAGAAGCCCACCTGCGGGCCCGCGAGGATGTAGAACATAAGCCCCCTCCGCTCCTTCCCCCATCCGAGCCGCGCGAACAGGGGGAGTTGGATGTAGCTTATCTTCCTCTTGTACGTGTCGGGCAGCGGCTCGTCTTCTATGTTGAGGATGTTCTCCTCCCATCCGAGCTGCGCGTAGTTCAGCTCCGCTTGCAGCGCGCATACGGTGCTGAAGTACTTCTCGCAAGTGTAGCGCATCGCCACTCCGCCGGTGAAGGCCATGAGCGACTTCTGCTTTATCGTGGGGTCGAAGTTTATGGTGTTCATGCTCATCCCCGCCGTCGCGCCTACGCAAAGCTCGCTCCGCCGCTCGCCGATCTGTGCCGCGAGGCAGGCGGGGAGGAGCAGCGGGACGACTGCGGCGAGAACCTTATTGCGCATAGTCGGTTATTTCGGTGGTCTGGCGCTTTGTGAAGCGCACGACCCTGTACGCCTTGTTCATCATCCCGCCCCAATTGTTCACGCGGGCGAGCGACACGGGTCTTTCCATAGGCGCGCCCCTCACCTCCTGCGTCCCGAAAGCCGCGCCGTAGGAGGCCAGCCCCTGCAGCAGGTGCATTCCCGTATCGAAGCCGAGGAAGAACGCCCTCTGGTCGGATGTGTCAGGCGTCCGCCCGAAGCTGGCCTTGTACATCTCGAGGAATTGCGGATAGAAAGAGGAGAATACGTTTATGTACTGCGGGGTGAGGATTGTGGTGTCGTATTTGAAAAATGTGTTCCTGAGCTGCATGTCGAAGTCTGTCCACTCTTGGTGGCCGAACAAGGAGCATTCAGCCCCGGCGAGCGACGGCGATATCTCGTCAAGGCGTTTCGCCGCCGCCATATAGGACTCTTTCGATGCGGACGACAGTATTACCACGTTGCGCCTGCCGGGGTCGAACAACTTCGCGAATTCCCCGCCGGAGGCGTCCAGGCTTGTTTTCCTGTAAGGTATGCCGTTGGCTTCTAACGACGAGAGGAGCGCGCCCGCGTAGCTCTTCTGCGTGTCGCCGGCGAGGCAGTCCACGTATATGATGTTTGCGCGGCTGTACCTGCTCGCGATGTATTGCGCGGCGGCCGCCCGGTTGTACGACGCGGGCTGCCCGGAAAGTATTATCTGCGGGTTGCTGAATACATCGTGAAACTCGTTGTCGAAAGGGACGAACAGTTTCGCGCCCGCGCCCTTGCAGCAGTCGGCAAGCGCTTTGAGGCCGGCTTCGCCTGCCGAGGCGATTATCAAGTCGGAGCTGCGTATGGCGTTGTCTTGCAGTATGCCGCTGGCGCCTGACTGGAAGCCGCCCGCGTCCTTTGCCGTTATGTCGAACGAAACGCCGCCTTTCCGCAGGCTGTCTGCGGCGGCCAGGAAACCGCGGTAGAATACGGTGGAGCGCCTCGCCTCCTCCGCGCTGCCGTAAAAGGGAAGTATGAGCGACACTCTTATCCTGCTTTTAGGCGCGGGCGCGGCGTTCTGTCCGAAAGCCTGCGCGTTGCTCACGGCGTTTTTGTCCGGCGGGAAAGGTATGCACAGGTAGTCGCCCTTCTTTATGCTGTAATCCGGCGCGGGCACATCGGGGTTCGCCGCCGCCAGTTCCTCCACTGTGAAGCCGAATTTGTTCGCTACGGAGAAGAAAGTGTCTTTCTTCTTCACCTTGTACATCTCCTTGCAGTTGGAGCCTGCGATGCCTTCCTGCTTGCTTCGGGCCGCGGATGCGCCCGCGGAAGCCGCCGCGGGAGGAATGATTATGGTTGCACCCGACTTGAAATTCTTCTCGTCAAGACCGGGATTGGCTTTTACTATATCCGCGATTTCCACGTTGTACTTCCGCGAAATGGAGTAGAGCGTTTCTCCGGCGGCAATCGTGTGAAACATCCGGGAGCCAGACGCCGTCGGTATAACGAGTTTCTGCCCCGCGGCGATGTTGTCGGAAATTCCGGCGTTCGCGCTTTTCAGAGCCTCCACGTTGGTGTTGTACATTGACGCAATGCCGTACAGCGTTTCGCCCTCCCTGACAATATGCACCGGGTCGGGCAGCTGGGCGTGCAGGCCGTATGCTGCAAGGGCTTGCGCCAAGACCGAGACCGCGATTGCGCGTAAAAAACCGTTTGTCTGCATGAAGTCCCCGATTAGTCCGAGTCGCAAAAGTACGAAGATTTCCGCAACGGCGGCTTCGCTCCTGGAAGAAAGTGCACACCGCGTCAGGCTTCCTCATGCTAGGAAAACGCAGGACGAGCGGCGTGCTTGCACGTCCGTGCCGCACACCGACTCAAGAAGCGGAGGATGTCCCGGCAGCGCATGCCAAGGGGCGGTAACGGCATCATGTAAATATTAAATTGTAACTTCGCGTTAAAAGAATCCGATGAAACGTGTTTTTCCCGCTGCGCTCGCCGTACTTTCCGCCGCCTGCTGCAATGCGTATGCACAAGACGCATATCCCTCGGCATCCCCGACAATGACTGTCGTCAAGGGCGACAGCGTTTACGAAGCTGTAATCTACGAAGGCTCCGCGCCCGTTACGGGGCGGTTCGCCGCGAATGTGGAAAACCTTGGCGGCTACACCGCTTACTGCGAGTGGAGGTTTTATGAGAACGGCGACCGCGAGAACCCTTTCCTCGTAAGGTATGACGCGGAGACGGAATACACTTTCGACAAATCGGGCTCGTTCAGCATCGAGCTGGCCATAAGCTTCGTCGACGGGCTTGACACTATAGAATATGCCATGGACGAGCCGTTCACCGTAAGCATAAGCACATCGCGTCTGGAAATACCCAACGCTTTCTCGCCAAACGGCGACGGCCAGAACGATGTGTTCAAGGTGAAAGAGGGATACCAGAGCATTGTCAGCTTTCACGGGTACATATTCAACCGCTGGGGCAAGAAAATATACGAATGGACGGACATCGGCGGCGGCTGGGACGGCGGCGGCGCGAAAGACGGCGTATATTTCGTGGTTATAAAAGCCAAAGGCGCCGACGGGCGCGACTACAATCTCCGCAGGGACGTGAACTTATTGCGAGGTTATGAATCAGAAGACACAGGCGGAACTCAGCAATAAGGGAAGCCGAAGCCCCGGTACTGGCGCGGATGCACGGAAAAAGATTATCGTGCTTGGGGCGAGGGAGAACAACCTGAAAAACATAGACGTGGAAATCCCACGGAACAGCCTTGCGGTAATCACAGGGCTTAGCGGCAGCGGGAAAAGCTCCCTCGCTTTCGACACAATCTACGCTGAGGGGCAAAGGCGGTACGTCGAGACGTTCTCGGCCTACGCCCGCAATTTCATGGACAGGCTCGGGCGTCCCGATGTAGACAAGATTTCAGGGCTTAGCCCTGTCATAAGCATAGAGCAGAAGACCACGAACAGGAATCCCCGTTCCACTGTCGGAACTATCACCGAAATCTACGACTATCTGCGGCTGCTCATGGCGAGGACGGGGGAAGCCTATTCTTATGTTACGGGCGAAAAGATGGTTCGCTATACCGAGGAACAGCTTCTCAGCCTCGTGATGAAGGATTACGCAGGACGTGGGATTTACATCCTCGCCCCCTTGGTACGCAACAGGAAAGGCCATTACAAGGAGCTGTTCGAAGCGGAAAGGCGCAGGGGCTTCCTCAACGTCCGCGTCGACGGGGAGATTGTCGAGCTTGAAAAAGGCATGAAGCTTGACAGGTACAGAAACCACGACATAGAGATAGTGGTCGACAAGCTGACAGTGCAGGAAAAAGACCGGGAACGCCTGAAGAAAAGCGTCGGGCTGGCTCTTGAACGCGGCGGCGGCCTGATTATGGTCCAGGACTTCGGCACGGGAAGCGTCAGATATTATTCAAAACGGCTCATGTGCCCCACGTCAGGCATATCCTACCGCGACCCCGCGCCCAACAATTTCTCGTTCAATACCACGGCGGGGGCTTGCCCCAAGTGCAAAGGCCTCGGATACGTAAGCGCGATAGACATAAACAAGGTGATGCCCGACAGGAAGCTGTCAGTAAAAGACGGGGCTATCGTGCCGCTCGGGAAAGCGAAGCCGTCGCTGCTGTTCTGGAAGATTGAAGCGGTGCTCAGAAACTACGGCTGCGACTTGTCCGTGCCGGTAGAGGACATCCCCGAGGGGGCGATTGACGAAATACTGAACGGGTCTAACGACCAGGTGAGGATTGATGCCGGACTTGTACACACTTCAAGCGACTTTTTCACCTCTTTCGAAGGACTCGCCCGGCACATTGAGCAGGCCGCCCTGCGCGATGATTCAGCGGCTGTGAAGAAATGGGCGGAACAGTTCGCCACAAAGCGCGCCTGCCCCGTGTGCGGCGGGACGCGCCTGAACAAAGAGGCACTCTGCTTCCGCATAAACGGGAAAAACATCTTCGAGCTGGCTTCGATGGACATTTCGGCGCTGGCGGAATGGATGGCGGACGTGGAAAGCGCGCTCTCGGAACGCCAGAGAAGCATCGGGCGTGAAATAATAAAGGAAATAAGCAAGAGGCTGGACTTCCTCCTTGACGTAGGGCTCGACTACCTGTCGCTCAGCAGGCCGTCGGCAAGCCTCTCGGGAGGAGAGGGGCAGAGGATAAGGCTTGCGACGCAGATAGGCTCGGGGCTTGTGAACGTGCTGTACATACTGGACGAGCCGAGCATAGGGCTGCACGGGCGCGACAACCTCCGACTGATAAACTCCCTGAGGAAGCTCCGCGACATGGGCAACTCGGTTATCGTAGTAGAGCACGACCGCGACATGATGCTGGCGGCGGACTATATCGTAGACCTCGGGCCGCGGGCGGGGCGGCTCGGCGGCGAAGTGGTGTTCCAAGGGACGGTAGGCGAAATGCTCCGTTCAGGCACGCTCACGGCGGATTACCTGACCGGCAGGACAGCGATAGAAGTGCCCGCGGCCCGTCGCAAGCCAAGCGGGAAGTCCATAAGGCTGACAGGCGCGTCGGGCAACAACCTCAAAAACGCGGATGTCGAAATCCCCCTGGGGCTGCTGGTTTGCGTTACCGGCGTGTCAGGCAGCGGCAAGTCCACCCTCATAAACGGCACCCTGCTGCCCGTTATCTCTAGGCATCTTTACGGCAGCGCAAGCGAGCCTCTGCCCTACAAAGGCATACAAGGCCTGGAAAACATCAACAAGGTGGTAAGCGTAGACCAAAGCCCCATCGGGCGCACGCCGCGCTCGAACCCGGCGACCTACTGCGGCTTCTTCTCCGACATCCGCGACTTGTTCGCCTCCCTGCCCGAAGCGAAAATGCGAGGGTACGGCGCGGGGCGCTTCTCGTTCAACGTGAGCGGCGGCAGGTGCGAGACATGCAAGGGGAACGGCAGCAAGACAATAGAGATGAACTTCATGCCGCCAGTCCTCGTGCCGTGCGAAACCTGCCGCGGCAGGAGGTACAACCGCGAGACGCTCGAAGTGAAATACCGCGGGCGGAGCATTTCAGACGTGCTGGACATGACGATAGACCAGGCCGTGGACTTCTTCGGAAACATACCCTCGATACTCGGCAAGATAAAAGTGCTGCAGGAAGTAGGCCTCGGATACGTGAAGCTGGGGCAGTCCTCGGCGACGCTTTCGGGCGGGGAAAGCCAGCGCGTGAAGCTCGCGGCGGAGCTCGCCCGGCGCGGCACGGGAAAGACCGTCTATTTCCTCGACGAGCCTACCACCGGGCTGCATTTCGAAGACATTAAGGCTCTCATGTCAGTCCTCAACCGCCTCGCGGACCGCGGGAATACCGTTGTGGTCATAGAACACAACATGGACGTGATAAAGCAGGCCGACTACGTCATCGACATGGGGCCGGAAGGCGGCGCGGGCGGAGGGGAGGTTTTGGTCGCGGGAACGCCGGAGGAAGTCGCGGCGAGCGGAATCGGCTATACGTCAAAGTACATCGCGGCGGAACTGGAACGCTGCTCCGGCG
>CAZLLM010000066.1:0-6275 GCA_964560405.1 uncultured Prevotella sp. | reverse complement strand
ACGAATAAGGACACCGCCGCGAAACGGGGCGGGCGCAAGCGGGAACGAAACGGCGCGGGGCGCGGGAGGGAGCGCGAAGGATGCCGGCGGAAAACGGAATTGCCGCGGGCGGGGGCGGAGGGGGCGCGGTCAGTCTATGTAGAGCGCGAGCCCTTTAAGGTATTCCCCTTCCGGGTGGCAGATGTTCACGGGATGGTCGGCGGGCTGGTGCAGCTGGTGGAGTATCCTCGCGCGCCGCCCCGCCTGCGCCGCGGCGCTGAACACGGCGAGGCGGAACTGCTCCTTGGTTACGGCCTGCGAACAGCTGAAGGTGAAAAGCATCCCGCCTTTGGCGATTTTGCCTATGGCCGCCGCGTTCAGCCGCTGGTAGCCCCGGAGCGCGCTGCGCACTGCGTCCAGGTGTTTGGCGAAAGCGGGCGGGTCGAGTATCATCATGTCGTAGCCGCCCGGCGCGGCGTCCCGCAGGAATTTGAAGGCGTTTTCCGCGAATGTCTCGTGAACGCCGCAGCCGGGGAAGTTGAGGAGGATGTTCTCTCGCGCGAGGGCGGCCGCCTTGGGCGAGCTGTCCACCGAATGCACGAGGCTTGCGCCGCCGCGCAAGGCGTAAGCGGAGAAGCCCCCGGTGTAGCAGAACAGGTCGAGGGTTTTCCTGCCGGCGGCGTAGCGCTCCACGAGCCGCCTGTTTTCCCTTTGGTCGATGAAGAAGCCCGTCTTCTGGCCTCCCGCCCAGTCGACGCGGAACTTCAAGCCGCTCTCTTCGGCTGTGCCGCTGCCGCCGCAGGACGCGCCCGCCGTGCGCTCTTCCGCCGTATCGCCGCCTGCGCAAGGCAGGGCGGGGTCGCTTTTGCAGTACACCGCCGTGACGCGCCCCTGCATGACGCTTAGCAGCGCTTCCGCGATGTCTCGGCGCGCACGGCGCATGCCTGCGCTGTACGCCTGCATGACGGCTGTGGAACCGTACACGTCGATTACGAGGGCGGGAAGCCCGTCTCCTTCCCCGTGCACGAGGCGGAATATGGCGTTGCCCTCCCGGAAGGCGAGCCCGAGCGCGTCGCGGAGCTTAAGGGCGTCGGACAGGCGGCGCCGCCAGAAGCCGCCGCCGATTTCCTCGTCGTTGAACGACAGCACGCGCACGGCTATCGAACCTGCCTGGAAGTGTCCGACGGCGGCGAAGCGGTTGTCGTGCGTGAAGACCCTGACAATGTCGCCGTCGGCCGCGCCTTCCTCCGTTTCCTCTATCGCGCCTGAGAATATCCATGGGTGGAAGCGGAGCAGGCTGGCTTCCTTGCCTCGTTTAAGGATAACTTTTTTCGGCTCTTTCATCGTTCTGTTTTGTATTTCTATCCTGTTTCCGTCAGGCCTTCATGTGTTTTTGCGTATCAAAGGGCAGGGCCGGAGAGATTTCTTTTCCGGCTTCGCCGCCCGTTTCAATAAGAGCGAAGCGGCGGCTTCTGCCTAACTTCCCCAGTTCCTTGTAAAGCATAAGGCAGGCCCACGCATCGGTGGCCGCGTATCTTTTCTGCTTCTCGGTCAGCGTGCCGGCTTCCCAGTTGGTCAGGCGCTGCGCCTTTGATATTTTCCTGCCGAACACGTTTGCGTAGATTTTCTGCAAGGAGAGGTCTTTTATCCCGAACTGCCGCACGTAATCTTGCAGGTCGAGGAACCTGCCCGGCTTGAAGCTCTCGCGGCAGCGCAGCCTGGCGATGTCGTCGCGGAGCGAGAGCCCTACTTTCAGCGTGCTTTCGCTTCCGAGGAATCCGGCGACAGGCCCGCACAGCCCCATGAAGTTGAGGCGGAAGAGGAAGCATGTTTCCCGCGTCGCCACCTGGAGCAGCGCCACCTTGTGGACGACGCCTTTCCTGAACGAGGGCTTTGTCTCGGTGTCGATGCCCACTACGCGCTTCCGGCTCAGCGCCTTGACGGCCTCTGCCGCTTCCGCGGCCGATCGGACGACGATAATCCTGCCCTCGAAGCATTCGGGAGGCATACCTGATATGGAGTCTTTGTCTATATGCGTATGCAGGTTCTTCATCGCCGGTGTCATTGTTCTGCCAGGCCGCCGCCGTACATCGCCTCGTGCAGCGGGCGCAGAACGTTTACGAGGGTCTGCCCCCAGCGTCCAAAAGAGCCGCTAAGCTCACCTAACGCCGCCGCAGTGGATTCGGCGAAGTCCTGCCGGTATATGTGCAGGAAGTCGCGCAGCTCCTGGTAGATGTCGGCGAGGTCTTCCGACACAGTGCGGCGTATGGGCGTGTCGCTGTATTTCATGTCGTCAAGGAACACGTCGAGGTAGTCGTCGCATTCGCCCATCACGGCTGCGACTGCGGAGCGCACGGCATTGTATTCGTCCTCGGTTACGGCGCGCTCTAAATACACGTCGCCGCTGTCGCTGAAATGCAGCGTAATCTGGGACTTCAGATAAAGCAGAGGCAGCAGTTTGAGCATAGCGCCGACGAAAACGCCGCGGCTTTGGGAAGCGGCGCTTTCCAGCCGCTTGCACACCTCCATCGCGACCGCGGTGAACTCGAAGACCTCCTTGCTGTGGTATATGTCGTGCATTTCCGCCGATGCCGGGGCTTTGCACGCGCACGGCGTTTCACGTGCTGCGCTCCGCCTTTCCCCTTTGTCCGGGCAGCCGCCTGCTGTCAGCACCGCCCCGCCATAGTGTGTATGCGGAAAAAGGTTGCAGGCGTTTCAAAAATATGCCCCTTGTATTTTGAATTGTCTCCCTGTGTTTCGAATAATGTCAGACGTACTCTGAATTATGCCCGTTGTGCTCCGAAACGCTTGCAGCACGCCGGGCAGAAACGCCGCGAAGTTACAAAAAATGGCGCGGCCGCCCCGTTTTGCAACGGAGATTCCGTAACTTTGCGCGATTGAAATCATTTCAAAAAAGCCTTATGGTAAAGAAAAGCAACGTGCGTAAGAGCAAGGGCAAGAAAGCCGACGGCACTGCCATCCCCGTGGAAGCGAGGCGGCAGCTGTTGTCGAAGGAAAACGTCTGCTTCCTGTCGGGCTTGGCACTGCTGCTCTTTACGTTGTACATAACGCTGTCGCTTGTCTCTTTCTTTATAAACGGGGCTTCGGATCAAGGCATCGTGGAAAGCTCCATATATCCGGGAGCGGGAGACCTGCCTGCGGCAAGCAATTACGCTGGCCTGCAAGGGGCGAAAGTGGCTTACGGTCTGGTGAACAACGGCTTTGGCGTGGCTTCCGTGTTTGTGCCAGCTTTTATGCTTTTGGCCGCAATCAAGCTCATGAATGCAGGCAAGGTAAGGCTGTGGAAATGGTTCGCGAACTTTTCGTTCCTGATGATATGGATGTCTGTGGCCTTGCAGTTCTTCATGCCGCAGAGCGTAATGAACAGCCTGTTCTTCCTGCCAGGTGGCAGGCACGGCCGTTTTGTATGCGATTTTCTCTATCGTGAAATCGGCGTGCCCGGCATATTGATTGTGCTGCTGGCGACAGCACTGGCGTATTTAGTGTATCTGTCGGACGAAACGGTGAACCTCATACGTAAAACCGCTAAGAATATAGGCAAACCCATAAGCGGCGTTGGCGCAGCCCGTCTGAAAAAAGAAGAAACAGAGTCTGGACAAGAGGATGCGGCGGAAGAGGACGGCGGAGAAAGCTATGATACTTCGGCTGCGAAAGAAATCAGAACGGATTCCGAAGATGCTGCAGAAGGAAGCGAAGACGCGGGCGGCGGTAACGGCTTCAATGTATCTGGCGGGGACGGGGCGGAGCCGCCGGCAGCGGCGACAGACGGAGGAAACGCGGACGGGGGCGAGAACGGCCCGTACAATCCGCGGAAAGACTTGGAATATTACAATTTCCCTCCTGTTTCGCTACTGAATCATTATGACGACAGCCGCGCTTCCGTTGACAAGGCGGAGCAAAAGGCAAACGAAGACAGGATAATAAACAGCCTGCACAACTTCGGCGTGGAAATATCCGCGATAACGGCCACTGTCGGCCCGACGGTTACGCTTTTCGAAATAACGCCGGCGAAAGGCGTGCGTATAGCGAAGATAAAAAATCTCGAAGACGACATGGCGCTTTCGCTGAAAGCCCTCGGCATACGCATCATAGCCCCTATACCGGGCAAAGGAACGATTGGGATTGAAGTCCCGAACCGTCATCCGCAGATTGTATCGATGGAAAGCATCCTGACCGACCGGAAGTTTCTTGATTCAGGCGCGGAGCTTCCCGTCGCGTTAGGGAAGACCATTACGGGCGACACTTTCATGTTCGATTTGGCGCGGCTTCCGCACCTCCTTGTCGCAGGCGCGACCGGGCAGGGCAAATCCGTCGGACTTAACGCGATAATAACGTCGCTGCTTTACAGGAAGCACCCGGCGGAACTGAAATTCGTCCTTGTAGACCCCAAGAAAGTTGAATTCAGCATATACTCTGCGCTGGAAAACCACTTTCTCGCGAAAGTGCCTGACGAGAACGCCGAGCCGGTTATAACCGACACCGACCGCGTCATCTACACTCTCAACAGCATTTGCAAGGAGATGGACTTGCGCTACGACCTGCTTAAGCGGGCGCGGGTGCGGAACATAAAGGAATACAACGCCAAATTCTGCTCGCGGGTGCTTAACCCCGAAAGCGGACACAGGTATATGCCATACATTGTTGTGATTATCGACGAATTCGGCGACCTGATTATGACGGCGGGTAAGAACATAGAGACGCCCATCGCGAGAATCGCGCAGCTGGCGCGAGCCGTCGGAATACATATGATAATCGCGACGCAGCGCCCCACGACAAACATAATCACAGGTACGATTAAGGCTAACTTCCCCGCAAGAATCGCATTCAAAGTGGCTTCGGCGATAGATTCCCGCACAATTCTTGACAGCACGGGGGCGAACCAGCTTATTGGCAGGGGAGACATGCTTTACGCTTCAAGCGGCGAACCGGCACGTGTGCAGTGCGCGTTTATAGACACGCCGGAAGTGGAGGGGGTGACCGCTTTCATTTCACGCCAGCAGGGTTACGCCTCCGCCTTCATGCTGCCCGAAGTTCCTTTGCCCGAATCAGAAGGCAAACCGTTGAACTCTGACAGCGACAGCGGCTACAAAGATCCCTTGTTTGAAGAAGCCGCGAGGGTGGTAGTCGAAACAGGGCAGGGCTCCACGTCCTTGATTCAACGGAAGTTCTCCATCGGATATAACCGGGCCGGGCGCATAATGGACCAGTTGGAACAGGCGGGAATCGTGGGACCGCAGAACGGCAGCAAGCCGCGCGATGTATTGTGCGCCACAGCCAACGACCTTGAAATAAAGCTGAACGACATATAGCGGCGGCAGGATTTTCCTGCGGCGGAAGAAAGGCGACAAAACGAAAGCAAACATACGAGTAATGAGCGACTATATCGTTTCTGCACGCAAGTACCGTCCGGCTGTTTTCGGCGACGTAGTGGGACAGGAGGCTCTTACCCGCACTCTGCGCAACGCAATCCAGAGCGGCAAGCTGGCGCATTCTTATCTGTTCTGCGGCCCGCGCGGGGTAGGAAAGACTACCTGCGCGCGTATATTCGCAAAAACGATAAACTGCGGGCGCAAAAGCCCGGAGGGAGAGGCCTGCGGAGAGTGCGAGAGCTGCCGCGCCTTCGACGAGGGGCGCAGCCTGAACATACGCGAAATAGACGCTGCGTCGAACAACGGCGTGGACGAAATGCACGACATCATCGAGCAGGTGAGCATACCGCCGCAGATAGGGAGGTACAAGGTTTTCATTATCGATGAGGTTCACATGCTGTCGCGCGCCGCTTTCAACGCTTTCCTTAAGACGCTCGAAGAGCCTCCGGGCTACGTGGTATTCATCCTCGCCACTACCGAGAAGCAGAAGATAATCCCTACAATACTGAGCCGCTGCCAGATATACGACTTCAAGCGCATTGAGACTGACGACATAATAGGCCAGCTCAAGAAAATAGCTGGGCGCGAAGGCATCGCGTTCGAGGAGGAGGCTCTGCGGGTGGTGGCCGAGAAGTCGGACGGCGGCATGCGCGACGCGCTCTCCATTTTCGACCAGCAGACAATCTTCACAGGAGGCGACCTTACTTACAGAAAGGTAATCAGCAACCTGAACATCCTCGACTACGACTATATGTTCGCCATCACCGACTTGCTGCTCCGGAACGACATACCGAAAACGCTCCTCACCTTTGACGAGATAACGGGCAACGGCTTCGACGGCGGTGTCTTCATAGACGGGCTTGCCGGACACCTGCGCGACCTCATGGTCAGCTCCGACGCTGCGAC
>CAZLLM010000065.1:0-6295 GCA_964560405.1 uncultured Prevotella sp. | reverse complement strand
CTCAAAATTGTCTTATATGAGAGTTGGCATGAGATTATAAGACAATTGGCATTTTGTTATAACTATTGATTATCAATAAGTTGCAAGACCCGCTTTCCGAGGCTTCGCGGAGGCGGTTTTCAGCGGTTAGGACACCGTTTTCGCGGGCTGCGGCGGGCGATTTGAAGCGGCGAGGTCGCGGAATAAGGCGGCTGGGGCGCAGGATGAGGAGGAATGGACAATGGTTTAAGCGGGGTTCGGCGGCATTTTCAGCAGGTATTGGCGGATTACGACGGGTCGCAGGGACCGTTTGTGGGGCGGGCTTCGCCTTGCGGGTGCGAAAGAACGGAATGTTTTGCGGGGGTGTGTGGGAAGTTGAGCGGATATGGGCGGGGAATTTATCGGAGGTGGACGGGAACGGAAAGCGCGGAGGTGGCAGACGTAGCTGGTGCGGCGGCGGTTTTCATAGGGTCTTGGCGGTGAGATAAGTATGCGAGGCGACGGTTTCAGCAGGGCGCAAGACGGTTTTCAGCGAATCGGACATCGTTTTTGCGGGTTGCGGAGGGTGTGTCGGGGCGGCGAAAGCGCAGGATAAGGATGCGAAGGCGGTTTTGCGGGGCGCACTTTGCCTTGCGAGTGCGGGAGAAGGACAGGTCTTGCAGATATGGGCGGAAAACGGAGCGGGTGAGGGGACGGGACAAGGATGCGAGGGCGGTTTGCGGGGGCGTACTTTGGTTTATGGAGGTACGCTTTGTCTTGCGGGTGCGAGAGTAATGATTGGTTTTGCGGGAACGGGCGGGAACGGAACGGGCGAGGCGGCGGGACAAGGATGCGAGAGCGGCGAGATGAGGATACGGGAGTGCGAGGCAAGGATGCGAGGGCGGGGCTTCCTCCGGGCGCGTCAAGGCCGGCATCGGAATTTTGACTATCTTTGAAGCCTACGTTCTGAAAACGCCATAACAAAAGACTTGATTATGAAAAAGACTTGCTTCATCGCCGCGGCGCTGTGCATGGCGGCGTGCTCGCAGGGGGAGGATTTTTTCACGCCCGTTCACACGTCGGACCTGCGCCTCCCCTCGACACCCATTGTGGTGAGCGACCCGTATTTCTCGATATGGTCGCCGACTGACGAGCTGAACGACAGTTTCACCGAGCACTGGAGCTCCGCCACCAAGCCCTTACTGGGCGTGCTGCGCGTGGACGGCCGGTGCTACCGCTTCCTCGGTAAGGAGCGTGGGCGCGCCGTGCAGGCCGCGCCTATGGCGGACGCCGGGGGCTGGGAGGGGAGGTACACGAGCGGAACGCCGGGCGGGGGCTGGGCGGAGGAGGATTTCGACGACAGCGCGTGGCTGACGGGGCCGGGCGCCTTCGGCTCGCGCGACCGCGCCGGCGTGGGCACGGTGTGGGAAGGCGACGGCACGGACATTTACGTGCGCCGCGCCTTCACTCTTGACAGCGTCCCGGCGGGCGCGAGATTTTTCGTTAAATACTCTCATGACGACGTGTTCGCGCTCTACCTGAACGGCAGGAAGATAGTGCAGACCGGCAACACGTGGCTTGATGACGTGGAGGCGGAGCTGACGCCTGCGCAGGCGTCAGCGCTGCACACGGGCCGCAATGTCATCGCCGCGCACGGGCACAACACTACGGGCGGCTCTTTCGCGGATTTCAGCGTGTACTACAAGCCGCCCAAGTCCCGCGTGTTCGACGCGGAAGCCGTGCAGAAAAGCTCTGACGTGACGGCGACATCCAGCTATTACACGTTTGACTGCGGCCCGGTGAGGCTGTCGCTTGTCTTCACGGCGCCGCAGCTCATCGATGACCTCGACCTGCTTTCAACGCCCGTCAATTACGTTTCCTACAAGGCGGCGTCCCTTGACGGAGAGGGGCATGACGTGCAGCTCATGCTGCTCACCACTCCCGAGCTCGCGGTGGAGAAGGCGGCGCAGCCGACGGCGGCGAGCCTCTTCTCGCGCAACGGCATAAGCTACGTGAAAGCCGGGACGATAGAGCAGCCTATATGCGAGAGGAAAGGCGACCTCGTGCGCCAGGACTGGGGGTACTTCTACCTCGCGGCGGCTGACGAGGAAGGCAAGGCGGCCAGCCTCGGCGGCCTTGACGAAATGAAGAAGTCTTTCGCCGAAAGCGGGAGGCTCCTTCCGGCGCAGAGCGAAATCATCACGCGCGAGGCCGGCTCCATGCCCGCCATGGCCTACTCCCACGACCTCGGGGCCGTAGGCGCGGAGGGCAGGAGCGGCTTCACTATGCTGGGATATGATGACGTCTACTCGCTGGAGTACCTGCACGAGCTTTACAAAGGCTACTGGGCGCACGGCGGGAAAGTGTCGATATACGACGCTTTCGACAAGCTCCGCCGCGGCTACGGCGGCATAATGCGGCGCTGCCGCGCCCTTGACAGGATGATTTACGACGACGCATTCAGGTCGGGCGGCAAGAAATACGCGGAGATATGCGCGGGCTCCTACCGCCACGTCATATCCGCGCACAAGCTGTTCGAGGATTCGCAGGGGCACCTGCTCTTCTTCTCGAAAGAGAACAACAGCAACGGCTGCATCAACACCGCAGACCTCACGTACCCCTCCGCCCCGCTGTTCCTGCTTTACAACCCTGAGCTGGCGAAGGCGATGATGACGAGCATACTCGAATACAGCGCGTCCGGGCGCTGGACGAAACCTTTCGCAGCCCACGACATGGGCACGTACCCCGTCGCCAACGGGCAGGCCTATTCCGGCGACATGCCTCTCGAGGAAAGCGGCAACATCCTTACGCTAATGGCCGAGGTCTGCCGTTCGGAAAACAGCGCGGAATACGCCCGGCCTTACTGGGATGTCATAACGACATGGGCGGACTACCTTGCGGAGAACGGGCAAGACCCCGAGAACCAGCTTTGCACGGACGACTTCGCCGGCCACTGGGCGCACAACGCCAACCTGTCGGTGAAAGCCATAATGGGAATAGCGGCGTACAGCGAGATAGCCCGCATCATGGGCAAGGACAGCGTTGCGCGGAAATACTTCTCAAAAGCGCGCGAAATGGCCGGGCGGTGGGAAAAGATGGCCGACGACGGCGACCATTACAGGCTGGCTTTCGACCGCCCCGGCACTTGGAGCCAGAAGTACAACATGGTATGGGACAAGATGTGGGGCACTAACCTTTTCCCGAAAGAGGTGATGCGGAAGGAAACCGCCTATTACCTCACGAAGCAGAACGCCTACGGGCTGCCGCTTGACTGCCGCAAGGCGTACACCAAGAGCGACTGGCTGGTGTGGACGGCTTCCCTTGCTGACGACAGGGAGACTTTCGAGAAATTCATCGACCCTCTTTACAAATACATCAACGAAACGCCGACGCGCGTGCCTATAAGCGACTGGTATAACACCGATGACGCGACTTGGCAAAGCTTCCGAGCGCGTTCCGTGATAGGCGGCCATTGGATGAAGGTTCTCATGGACAAAAGGCTGGAGGCCGCCGGGCGCGACTGAAATGCGCCAATTCGGACAAGGACGTTTCGCGCCGCCGCCGGCCGCCTGCGCGGGCGGGCGCGTCTCGGGTGCCGAGGCGGCTGTCATGGCTGGTTTTGTTACCGACATTGAATGGAGAAGCTAAGGCTGTTGTATAAGAAGACGTACGGCGCGTTCCCCTCGGGGATTGAGAAAATCGGAGGGTCGGGCAGCAACAGGGCGTATTACCGCCTTTACGCCCCGGACGGGCAGGGCGTGAGCGTGATAGGGGTAGTGGGGCAGTCCCGCGACGAAAACCGCGCTTTCATCTACCTTACAGGGCATTTCAACCTGCGGAAGCTCCCCGTGCCTTCGGTAACCGCCGTTGATGATGACGAGATGAGGTATCTGCAGACCGACCTCGGCAGCCGCACGTTGTTCGACGCTCTGGCCGAAGGCCGCGCAATGGGGGGCAGGTACACTCTGGCGGAGCGCAGGCTAATCCAGTCCGCGATAGAGGCTCTGCCGGAGATGCAGTTCAGAGGGGCGAGGGGGCTGGATTTCTCAAAGTGTTACCCGCAGTCGGAGTTCGACAGGACTGGCGTGCTTTTCGATTTGTATTATTTCAAGTACTGCTTCCTCAAGGCCGTAGACCTCGAATTCCACGAAATGAAACTTGAAGCCGCCTTTCAGCTTATGGCCGACGACCTCACGGCAGAGAGCGGCGAATCGTTCCTCTACCGCGATTTTCAGGCGCGCAACGTGATGCTATCGCCCGACGGCAGGCCATATTTCATAGATTATCAAGGCGGACGGCGCGGGCCGTGCGAATATGACGTGGCTTCTTTCCTGTGGCAGGCTTCGGCGATGTATTCCGACAGGCTTCGGCAGGAAATGATTGAGATATACATTGAAACATCCCGGAGATATTCCGAAATGGATGAGAAGCATTTCCGTCAGCGTCTGCCCTTGTTCGTGCTGTTCCGGCTTATGCAAGTGCTTGGCGCGTATGGCTTCCGGGGATATTACGAGAGGAAGAGGCATTTCATCGACAGCATACCGCCTGCAATAACGAGCCTGAGAAAACTGCTGGCAGCGGATGCCTGCCCTTATCCGTACCTGAACGACGTGCTCTCACGGCTGGCCGCGCTGCCGCAGTTCGAAGAGCCGAAAAAGGCGGCGGCGAAGCGCGACGACGGTTACCGCGTAGCCACGACCAACGTTTACAAGGCGCATGAGGAAGACGGGCCGCCCACTTTCTCGAAATACGAGAACCGCGGCGCGTTGGTGGTGCGCGTGTTCAGTTTCTCTTTCCACAAGGGCATTCCCGCAGACGAAAGCGGCAACGGCGGCGGATATGTGTTCGACTGCCGCAGCACACACAATCCCGGCCGCTACGAACCCTACAAGACTCTTACGGGTCTTGACGAACCTGTGATACGTTTCCTCGAAGACGACGGCGAGATACTGGCTTTTCTTGACAATGTTTACCGGCTCGCCGACGCGCATGTCACACGCTTTATCCAGCGGGGCTTTACCGACCTGATGTTCGCCTTTGGCTGCACAGGCGGCCAGCACCGCAGCGTGTATTCCGCTCAGCATCTTGCAGAACACATCAACCGGAAATTCGGCGTGGAGGTGCGCATTTGGCATCGTGAGCAAGGTATCAGCCGCATATTGTCCGCAAAAGCGGAAGCCGTGCCGCCCGCAGTCGGCGGTGATGCGGATGTTGAACGCAAAGGCGTAAGCTGACAGCCATGCAAAGCGACATTTCCGTAGCGCCTCGTGCTATGATTCTCGCCGCAGGCAAAGGCACGCGGCTGCGTCCCATTACCGACCGCATTCCCAAGGCGCTGGTTGAAGTGAATGGCGTGCCTTTGGTAAAAAGACTGATAGACAAGCTCGCGTCGTGCGGCTTCCGCGACATCACAGTCAATGTGCACCATTTCGCCGATATGCTGTGCGGATATTTGTCTGACGCGGTGCCTCCAGGCATGAGGGTTCGGGTTTCATCGGAACGCGAAAGCCTGCTCGGCACGGGCGGCGCGCTGAAAAAGGCCGCTGAATGCCTGCTTTCCGACGGCTACGACGGCAATGTCCTCGTGCATAACGTCGACATAATAAGCGATGCTGATTTACGCGGACTTTTCGCCGCCGCCTCCGCCCGCGATGCGACGCTGCTTGTCAGTCCACGCGACAGCTCGCGCCGTTTGCTTTTTCGTCCTGGCAGTCTGCAATTGGCGGGGTGGCGGAACGAAGTTACGGGCGAGATTCGCTCGCCATACAAAGACCTTGACGCGCAGTCATGCAAGAGTTACGCTTTTTCGGGTATCCACGTCATCTCGGCGCGGCTGCTGAGGGAAATGAGCCGCTGGCCTGACATATTCTCCGTAATAGACTTCTATCTCAGCCAATGTGCTGTCTTCGGCATACGCGCCGAGGTGTCGGAGTCGCTGCGGCTTTTGGATGTGGGGAAAACAGCGGCGCTGGCCGAAGCCGGCACGTTTGAACAGGAATTGGACGCGCGGCGGAACATTACTTCGGCTTCCGCTGCTCGAACTTCCGCTGCATCCTCCACCGAGTAAAATACATCGGACATAAAAATACAAAGGATATAACATAACGTGAGTTCGATGAATTATAATTGTCTATAAATTTAGTGATTAGCGAAAATTGTTGTAACTTTATAGTGCCAAAATACAAAGTATTACAAACAATAATCGCTATGCTCACCGAGTCCAAAAGTTATTGAGATTTTCTGTATGGCAGATGAATTCTGCAAGTTATTTGACTCCCAAATGGAAAATATGCGCTTAAAGACACAGGAAAGCGTAAATACCACCGTGATTCACGGA
>CAZLLM010000064.1:1195-6328 GCA_964560405.1 uncultured Prevotella sp. | reverse complement strand
CCCATTAACTTGCCTGAAATCTTAGGGTTTTCGCTAATTTTGCGAAACAGTGGGTCTGTTCGCTGGACGAGCGGCGAGAACGCGCCACGCCACCTTGCCGCAGGGTGTGCGTTAGTGAAAGAATGCCTGCTGTCAGGAAAAGATTTAATAAATATTTTCAAGCCTTTGCTCGTATGATAATAACAATTGTAATACTTGCTGTTTCAGCTGTGTTTTTCGCCATGGGCAAGGTGCGCTCTGACATTGTAGCTCTGTGCGCCCTGATATGCCTTATGCTTTTCGGCATCCTCACCCCGCAGGAAGCTCTGGCGGGCTTCTCCAACTCTGTAGTCATTATGATGATAGGGTTGTTCGTGGTAGGCGGAGCTGTGTGCCAGACTGGACTGGCCAAAATGCTGGGGGGAAAGATCATCAACCTCGCGGGAAACAGCGAAGTGCGCCTGTTTCTGCTTGTGATGCTCGCTACGGCCGGTATCGGGGCTTTCGTGAGCAACACAGGCACGGTGGCTCTGATGCTCCCCATTGTGGTGAGTCTCGCGGCGGGCGCAAACATCAACGCAAGCCGCCTGTTGATGCCTTTGGCGTTCGCGAGCAGCATGGGGGGCATGCTGACGCTTATAGGAACGCCGCCTAACCTCGTGATACAGGAGACACTCACCGGCGCAGGCCACAAGGCTCTCTCGTTCTTTTCATTCCTGCCTGTCGGTCTGGTGTGCCTTGCTGTGGGGATAGTGGTGCTGCTGCCCATGAGCCGATGGCTGCTTTCGAAAAATAAAGAAAGGAAGTCGCAGGGCGCAGACGGCAGCGGCAAGACGCTTGACCAGCTCGTTGAAGAGTACCGTCTGGAAGACAATCTCTCGGTGCTGCGCGTTAACGCCGGATCATCGGTAATCGGGAAAAGCATTGCTGAGCTGGACATCCGCAGCCGTTACGGGCTTTCTATACTTGAGGTGAGGCACGAGCCGGTGCATGGAAAAGGCCTCATGAAAAATGTGGAGCAGATTCCCGGCAGCCCCGAGACGAGGCTTCGCGAGGGCGATTTGCTTTACTTTGTGGGCGATGAGTCCAAAATCGGTGATTTCGCGAGCGAAAACGGGCTGAGCGCAGCTTCAATGCCAACGCACCAGGGCGCGGGGAAAAAAGGCTCGCTCGGCTTCTACGACATAGGAATGGCGGAAATAGTGCTTCTTCCCGACTCGCCGCTGGTGAACCGTCTGATTAAAGAATCGGGCTTCCGCACGAAATACAGTATAAATGTGATAGGAATACGGCGGCACGGACAATATATAATGAATCGTCTGCCTGATGAGAAACTGCGTTCCGGCGACGTGCTGCTTGTGCAGGGAACGTGGGGCAGCATAGCGCGGCTGAACAGCGAAGACGAGCGTTGGGTGGTGCTTGGACAGCCGCTGCGGGAAGCCGCAAAGGTGACGCTCGATTACAAAGCACCCGTTGCTGCCGCGATATTGCTTGCGATGGTGGCCATGATGGTGTTCGATTTCATTCCAGTCGCCCCTGTCACGGCAGTGATGATCGCCGCAGTGCTTATGGTGCTTGCCGGTTGTTTCCGCAACGTGGAGGCCGCGTACAAGACGATAAACTGGGAGAGCATTGTGCTAATAGCCGCGATGATGCCTATGTCCGTGGCTTTGGAAAAGACCGGGACTTCGGCGGCGATTTCGCATTTTCTCGTCGGAGGGCTTGCCGGCACGGCCGGGCCGGCTGCTTTGCTCGCGGGCATTTATTTCACAACGTCTTTAATGACTATGTTTATAAGCAACACGGCGACGGCGGTGCTTATGGCTCCCATAGCCCTGTCATCGGCAAATGAGTTGGGCGTGAGCCCGTATTCTTTCCTGTTCGCCGTAGCCGTCGGCGCAAGCATGTGCTTCGCATCGCCGTTCTCCACGCCTCCGAACGCCTTGGTAATGCAGGCCGGACGATATACGTTCATGGACTATGTAAAAGTAGGGCTGCCTTTGCAGATAATAATGGGCATTGTGATGACGGCTGTCCTGCCCTTGCTTTTCCCTTTTTAAGGAGCGGATGGCCTTAGTCCCGGTGATGCGCTGATTTTGATGTGCAGGTTTACGAGTTTCGGATAAAAGCACTAATTTTGGATTTCGATTTAAGCCGTTCCCGCAAAAGGGCGGAAACCGACGGATGCTGTCGGGAACGGTTCGCGCGGCGCGTAATGTTCGGACAAAATATGAGATATGCGGAGTTATTGCTGGCGGCGGTCTGCCTGTGCCTGTTTTCAGGAACGCGGGCGCAGGACAGGGTGTACAAATATCGCGTGTACCTGAAAGACAAAAAGGGTTCTCCGTACAAAAAGAGCCGCCCGCTTGATTTCCTTTCACAGAAAGCCTTAGACAGGCGGGCGAAATGGAAAATCGAAATTGACGACTACGACCTCCCCGTGCCGCCCGCGTATGTCGGAGAGCTTGCGGGCAGAGGGGCGAAGGTTCTATGCATGAGCAAATGGAACAACACCGTCCTCGTGCAGGATGCCGACAGCGCGAAACTCGAAGCACTCACTGCGTTGCCTTTCGTGGAAAAGGTGCAAAAAGTGTTCGCCGGGACGCTGTACGAACACCCAGACAGCGTAAGGGAGAAACGCCTTGCCGAAATCAAGGATACGCTTGCACATTCAACCAATTTCTACGGCGCGTCCCGCGACCAGGTAAGCCAGCTTGACGGCGTACTGCTGCATAGCGCGGGATACCGCGGAAAAGGGATGACTATCGCCGTTATAGACGGCGGATTTTATAACGCAGACGCTATGCAGCTTCTCGACAACGTGAAAGTGTTGGGGACTCACAACTTCGTGCGTCCGGCGCAAAGCGTGTATGATGAAAACAGTCACGGTACGAGCGTCCTGTCGTGCATGGGAGCCAACAAGCCATACGTGCTTATGGGTACAGCGCCTGAAGCCGAGTTCTGGCTGCTTGTTAGCGAAGACACCTATTCGGAGACGCCGGCGGAAGAAGACTACTGGGCGGCAGCGGTAGAGTTCGCCGACAGCGTGGGGGCGGATGTGGTCTCCACCTCGCTTGGTTACAACATTTTTGACGACAAATCGATGAACGTGAAGTACCGCGAGCTCGACGGATGCTCGCGTCTGAACAGCCGGTCGGCCTCTCTCGCCGCCTCGCGCGGACTGCTATCGGTGAACAGCGCAGGCAATTCGGGCGATGACAGCTGGAAACTGATTACTCCGCCCGCTGACGCGAACGGCACACTTACCGTGGGCGCAGTAAGCCGAAACGGTATGAACACTTTCTTTTCGTCCGTCGGCAGCACCGCCGACGGGCGCATAAAGCCCGATGTAATGGCATTAGGGCTTGGTGCTGCTATTGCGCAGGGCGACGGCGAAGTGGGCAAGGCCAATGGCACTTCATTTTCCGCGCCTGTCACGGCGGGTATGGCGGCGTGCCTTATGCAGGCTCTCCCGGAATACAGGCCAGAAGAGTTAATCGATTTGATACGCCAGTGCGGAAGTAACGCCGAACATCCGGACAACATCATGGGCTACGGCATTCCCGACTACTGGAAAGCATACTTGAAAGGGAAATACATCAAATGAACGGCATCTCCCTTTACGAACTGATGTGCGGCATACGCAACGCCCTGCACTCGAAGCTGCCGGATTCCTTCTGGGTGCGCGCCGAAATAAGCGAGGGCAGGCAGAACGCCAACAACGGACATTTCTACTGCCGCTTTATAGAGAAAAACAAGGAGGGGGTTACGGTCGCTTCTGCGGACGGCATTATATGGGCCGGCACGTTCCTGTCCCTGCGCTTCCGCTTCGAGAGGGAAACGGGGCGGGAGTTCGGCGCAGGAATCAAAGTGCTTGTAAGAGTGAGGGTGAAATTCCATGAGCGCTACGGCTTGTCGCTCGTTGTAGAGGAAATAGACCCCTCATACACTCTCGGCGACATGGTGAGACGCAGAAAGGAGATAATGAGCCAGCTTACGGCTGAGGGAGTGGCGGATCTCAACAAGCGGCTGCCGCTTCCGCGTTTGCTCTTGCGGATTGCCGTCATAACGAGCGAGACCGCCGCAGGCTACGGTGATTTCTGCAACCACCTGACTCATGGCGGGGCGGCGTTCAACTTCACGACGCGCCTCTTCCCTGCCATAATGCAGGGCGACGGAACGGAAAGCTCCGTGATAAACGCGCTGAACGAGATATCGGCGGAAAGCTGGTGCTGGGATGCAGTCGTAATCATACGCGGCGGCGGCGCGGTCAGCGACTTGAACGGCTTCGACACATATCTTCTCGCTGCCAACGTGGCCCAGTTCCCGCTGCCCGTAATCACTGGGATAGGGCACGACCGCGACGAGACCGTTCTGGACTTGGTCGCAAATACGAGCTGCAAGACGCCTACCGCTGCGGCCGGCTTCCTTATCGAGAGGGCGGCGGGAGAAAAGGATGTGATTGACAAATTCTCGGACAGACTTAGGAACTGCGCGCAGAATAGGCTCGCGGCGCAGAAACAGCGCATTAATTCCGTCATGACCTTGCTGCCGGCGGTTTTCCTGCGGACTGTGGACGGCGGGAAAGCGCGTTTCAGGATATTGTCGGAAAGGCTGCCTAACGCGGTGCGGAATATGTGCCGCGACGAACATTCCCGCTGCGAGCGGATAGCCATACGGATAGAAATGAACGCCCGCAATATGGCGGCAGGCCTGCAAGAACGCATGGCGCGCCTCTCGGAGAGGCTGCGGCTCGCTGTGCCGGCGATGATTTCGCGCCAGCGTCAGAGGATGGAAAGCTGCGAAAGAGGCATCCGCCTTGCGCAGCCGGAAAGAGTGCTGAAGCTGGGGTTCTCGCTTACCTTGAAAAACGGCAGAGCCGTAACAGACGCGGCCATGCTTCTGCCCGGCGACGAAATAACCACGCGGCTTTCGCACGGCGAAGTGGTAAGCAGGGTGGAAAGGCGGCTGCGGCTTCCGGAACAACACTAACAACGATAAATGTATGCAAAACGAACCTACAAACTACGAACAGGCTATGGCCGAGCTGGAAAGCATTGTGGCAAAGGTGGAAAACAACGAGATGAACATCGATGACCTTACGGAACAGCTCAGCCGCGCCCAGACGCTCATCAAGTTCTGCCGCGGGCGGCT
>CAZLLM010000064.1:0-1095 GCA_964560405.1 uncultured Prevotella sp. | reverse complement strand
CGTTTCCGGCCGGAGCCTAACTGAATATCATCATGGACAAGAAGAAAATCATCATACCCGCGGCGATAGCGGCGGCGCTGCTCGTCGCCGGGCTCGGGTATCTGTATGTGAGCCTCCAGAAGCAGAAGAAGAGCAACGCCGAGCTGAAGCAGCTGGCCGATCTGGACAAAAAAGAAATGGAGAACGAATACACGCAGTTCGCCTTGCAGTACGATGAGTTGAAGCGCTCCATAAGAAACGACTCGCTTATGGAGCAGCTGAGCAAGGAGCAGCGGCGTACGCAGGACTTGCTCGCCGAGCTGAAGCGAGTGAAAAGCGACGACGCGGCCGAGATTACGCGCCTGAAAAAGGAGCTGGCGACAGTGAGAGAGGTGCTGCGCAGCTACATATTGCAGGTGGACTCGCTGCAGCGGCTCAACACCGCCCTCGCTAACGAGAACGAGCAGGTGAAGGCGCAGTACAACGAGGCCGCGACGCGCATCAGCAGCCTCAGCACGGAGAAGGCCAGCCTTACGGAGAAAGTGGCCATCGCCTCACAGCTCGACGCGACGGGCGTAACCGTCTCCCCCCAGAACAAGCGCGGCAAGACCGCGAAGAAAGTGACGGACGTAACGCGCTTTGTCGTCAGCTTCACCATCACGAAGAACATCACGGCGGCTGTCGGCAACCGGCAGGTATATGTGAGGCTGCTGCAGCCTACGAACAGCGTGGTGAACCCCTCCGGCTCGTTCAGCTATGAGAACCGCACGCTCCAGTATTCGGCCACAAAGGTCATAGAGTACACGGGCGAGGAGCAGCCGGTGACGCTGTACATCCCCGTGAACGAGACGCTCAACAAGGGGCAGTACCGCATGGACGTCTTCGTGGACGGCTCAAATATAGGGACAGGCTCCGCGCTGATAGAGAAATAGGCGGCCCTGTACGCGGAGCCCGCCCGCGCCGCAGCATGGCTGTCGCTGCAAGCCGCATAGCCCCCGCCTTGATAGCGGCATCCGAAGCCGCAAACCGCGGAATCCCGGCGGCGATTATGAAGCGCATGCCCGAAGCCCCGCCGAAGCCCGCAGAAACCGCAAAGCTCCCGCCTCCGCGCAAGGC
>CAZLLM010000063.1:0-6328 GCA_964560405.1 uncultured Prevotella sp. | reverse complement strand
GGGGAGAGCGAGCATATAAGCAACCCGATGTGGGCGGCGGCGGGCGGGCAGAGCAACCCGCAGAACGCCTCGAACAGCCTTTACGCTACTGTCGCTACGACGTACGCCGCCGCGAGGGACATAAGCCTCACGACGCAGACCCTTGACGCCATCAGCGGTTTCGAAGGCGGCAAAGACTACGAGAAACTCGAGAACGCGCGGATGCTGAGCCCCTCGGAATATACGGTGAATGCCGCCTTGGGGTACATATCCCTTAAAACGGCGCTGCAGGCTGACCAGGCGCTCGCCGTCGCTTTCGAATACACTTTCAGGGGCGGCGCCTGCCAGGTAGGGGAATTCTCTTCCGACATCAGGGACAATTCGCAGGCGCTGATAGTGAAGTCTCTCAAAAACACGGCGAATGTGCCGGCGATGGGGAACTGGGACCTGATGATGAAGAACGTGTACTCGTTAGGCGCGACGGGCGTCCGGAAAGACCGCTTCCGGCTGGACGTGAAAATACTCAGCGACACTGCCGGCGCTTACCTCAATCACCTGCCGGAAGAGAGCCTCAAGAACACCCCGCTTATCCGTCTGCTGAACATGGACAGGCTTGACAGCAATAACAAGACGAATCCTGACGGGCGCTTCGATTTCGCGGACGGATACACGGCAGACGCCTCGGCGGGGCGCGTGTTCCTGCCGGCGGCGGAGCCTTTCGGGGAATTCCTCCGGGAGAAGATCGGCGGCGGCGCGACAGCCGGCAAATACGTCTTCCAGGAATTGTACGACTCTACGAAGACAGCCGCAAGGCAGGCGGCCGAAAAGAACAAGTTCATGCTGGAAGGCCAGTTCATGGCTTCCCGGAAAAGCGGGGAGATAAGCCTGGGGGCGACAGACGTGCCTCGCGGGAGCGTCGCAGTGACGGCGGGCGGCGTGACCCTGGCGGAGGGCTCCGACTACACCGTCGATTACAGCTCCGGGACTGTGACCATCATCAACCAAAGCATACTGGACGCGGGAACGCCGGTAAACGTGAGCCTTGAAAGCAACGCGGACTACGGGCTTGAAAGGAAAACCCTCGCAGGCGTGAACTGGCAGTACGACTTCTCACGGGACTTCCAGGCGGGCGGGACTTTCATGCGCCTGAAGGAGCAGCCGCTTACCACGAAAGCGGCAATGGGAAGCGAGCCTCTGAACAACACTGTCTGGGGGCTGGGCCTGTCGTGGAAAAAAGAAAGCCAATGGCTTACCGACATGTTAGACAAGCTGCCGCTTCTTTCGCTCGAAAAGCCCTCGAACATAAATTTCAGCGCGGAAGCGGCGCAGCTCATTGCCGGGAGCAACAAGGGCTCACAAGGGAACGCATCATACATAGACGACTTCGAGCAGACGAAAAGCAGCATAGATCTATGCGAGCCCGCCGAATGGCAGCTCAGCTCCGCGCCCTCGCGGTTTGCGGAAAGCAAGTACGTGAACGACGCCCGCTACGGGTACAACCGCTCCCTGCTGGCGTGGTACAAGATAGACCCCTTGTTCACGCGACGCAGCTCCCCGCTTACGCCCGGCCATATCAAGAGCGATCTGGAGCAGCTGTCGAACCATTACGTGCGGGAGGTGTACAGCCGCGAACTGTTCCCCAACAAAGAGCAGCGTTTCGGGGAATCGTCCACGCTTGCCGTTCTGAACGTAGCGTATTACCCGGACGAAAGAGGCCCGTACAACCTTGACGCCGGCCTCGACGCGAAAGGCCGCCTGAACAGCCCCTCAAAGCGCTGGGGCGGCATGATGAGGAAGCTGAACACCAGCGACTTTGAAACGGCTAACATCGAGTATGTCGAGTTCTGGCTTTTGGACCCTTTCATCTATACAAGAGAGCAGGCGGGCGATTTCTCCGGCGACTTGTACATCGACCTCGGGGAAATAAGCGAGGACATATTAAAGGACGGGAAGAAATTTTACGAGAGCGGGCTGCCCGCCGCGGACGACGCTTCCATGTATGCGGAGACAGCGTGGGGAAGGGTCCCGTCGCAAAACAGCGTGACTTACGCTTTCAACACAAGCTCCAACGCCCGCGGCCGGCAGGACACGGGCTTGGACGGCCTGCGGAGCGAGGACGAGGCGGGTTTCCCCGTTTACAGCGCTTATCTTGACCAGGTGCGGGCGAAAGTGCCCGCCGATGTTTACGATTCCATTTCGGCCGACCCGGCAGGCGATGATTACCACTACTTCCGCGGCTCGGATTACGACAGGGCGGAAACCTCCATCCTCGACAGGTATAAAAGGATAAACGGCACAGAGGGCAACTCTCCCGACTCCGAAGATTCCCCCGAGGACTATCCTACCGCGTACAAGTCGGCGCCGGACGTGGAAGACATAAACCAGGACTACACCCTCAACGAATATGAAAAGTATTTTGAGTACAAGATCCATCTGTCGCCGGAGGGCATGGCTGTGGGGCGGAATCACATCGTTGATGAGAGGAACGCGAGCGTGCAGCTCCGGAACGGGCGGACGGAAAACGTGTCGTGGTATCTTTTCCGCGTGCCGGTAAAGGAATATGAGAGCAAGGCGGGCGGCGTTTCGGATTTCAACAGCATACGTTTCATGCGCATGTATCTCACGAACTTCGAAAAGCCCGTAGTCCTCCGCTTCGCGACGCTGGGGCTTGTGCGCGGCGAATGGAGAAGTTACGAGCAGAGCCTGTACGCGGGCACGCCGCCGGCCGTAAGCGGCACGATGAACGTCGCCGCGGTAAACCTCGAAGAGAACAATGAGAAGACCCCTGTGAACTACGTGCTGCCTCCGGGCATAACCCGCGTGGTAGACCCCAGCCAGTCGCAGCTTCTTGAAGAGAACGAGCAGGCTTTGCAGCTGGTGGTGGAGAACCTCGCGAGCGGCGATGCGCGTGCGGTCTACAAGAACCAGCATCTCGACCTCCGCAAGTACAAGCACATACAGATGTTCGTCCACGCCAACGCCCTGCCGGAGGACAAGTCTGCGGAGGACGGCCAGGCGTCGCTTTTCATACGTTTCGGCTCTGATTACAAAAGCAATTTCTACGAATACGAAATACCTTTGAAACTGACCCCCGAAGGCAGATACGACCGCAATTCAACGTCTTCAAGGCTCGAAGTGTGGCCGGAAGAAAACATGCTCGACTTAGACCTCGCCAAGTTCACCACGCTGAAACGCGAGAGGAACAGGCGCAAGAGCGAAGGCGCGGCGTCGTACGCCGAGGTTTTCTCCTCTTACGACAACGACCGCCCGAAAAACAAGATAAGCGTCGTCGGGAACCCGTCGCTCGGCGAGATACACACAGTGATGATAGGGGTGCGCAACAACTCGCGCCAGCTCGCTTACGTCGAAGTGTGGGCAAACGAGCTGCGGCTGCAGCATTACACTGACAAAGGCGGCTGGGCCGCGAAAGGGAGCTTGAACGTCAAGCTTTCCGACTTGGGGTCTTTCGACTTGGGGGGCCATGTCGAGACCGCCGGCTTCGGCGGCGTGGAAGACCGCGTTGCCGACCGCAGGGACGACAACCTGTATGAGTACAGCTTTTCAACAAACGTGGAGCTCGGAAAGTTCCTCCCCGAAAAGCTCAAGCTCCGCGCGCCGCTGTACTACTCTTACAGCAAGGAGAGGGTAAAGCCGAAATACAACCCGCTCGACACCGACATGGAGCTTGACGACGCCATAAACGCGCTCGCCACTGAGCGGGAGCGCGATTCTTTGCGGAGCATAGCGGAGACCTCTGTCGTCAATTCCAATTTCAGCCTGTCGAATGTGCGCTTCGATATAGTGTCGAAAGGGACGCCCATGCCTTACGACCCCGCCAACTTCTCTTTCAGCTACTCCCACAGCCACAGGCAGACCGAGGGGCAGACAATCGTCTGGGAAAAAGACGACAGCTGGCGCTTCAACGCCAGCTACCAGTATTCGCCGAACCTGAAGCCGTGGGCCCCTTTCGGGAAAATGAAAAGCGACAGCCCCTGGCTTAAAATCCTGAAAGAGGAGAAGATAAACCTCGCGCCCCAAAGCATTTCGGCAAGCTCCGACATAACCCGCTCGTATTACGAGCTGCAGGAGCGCGACCTCAACCAGCCTGGCGGCTCTTCACTGCCCCTCACGTGGGCGAGCGACTTCCTGTGGAACCGCAAGTTCCAAATGCAGTGGGACCTGACATCAAACATACACGCATCCATAAGCACGGCCACCAACGCGGAAATCCTCCAGCCCTACACCCCCGTGAACAAGGACCTGTACCCTACGGAATACGAAGCATGGAAAGATTCCGTATGGCACAGCATAAAGAATCTCGGCACGCCGCTGGCCTTCCAGCAGAACTTCGACTTCTCGTGGAACATACCCGTAAACAAAATCCCCGTCTTCAGCTGGATCACGCCCGACGTGAGCTACGTTTCCTCATACAGCTGGAACCGCGGCACAAAGCTGGAAGACGGCTCCACTTTGGGGAACACCATAAACAACTCGCGCGACATCAGCGGCAACGTCAGGCTCAACCTCGAAACAATCTACAACAGCGTGCCCTTCCTGAAAAAAGCCCTCAGCCCGGCCCGGACGGCCCCCTCTGCGGCGGGAAAGAAAGACGCCGCCGCGCAGGGCGCGTTCACGCAAGAGGTGCAGCTGCTGCCCGACACCGCCGTAGCCGTAACCCACAGCCTGCGCTCGCGGAAAGTCCGGGTGCGCGCCACGCTCCCCGACGGCAGGCGCTATCCCGTGAGGTACAAGGCGGAGAATTCCGGCAGACTGACAATCCTGAACAAGGACACCGTGAAAATAAAACTGACAATAACGCCCGAAAAGCCGAAAAGCCGCGGCACGTGGCTCAGGATAGCGCAGGCCCTGGCGCGGACGGCTATGACGGTGCGCAGCGTAAGCGCCTCCTACAAGAACTCCTACAGCATGTCGCTGCCCGGATTCATCCCCGGCATAGGCGACATCTTCGGCCAGCGCTCCGGCTCCGGCCTGCAGCCGGGGCTCGGCTTCGCGTTCGGCCTTACGGGCGAAAGCTACATAAAGAAGGCGCTTGACAAAGGATGGCTCATAACCAACGACAGCGCAGCCACGCCCGCGACGGCAAACGAGAACGAATCCTTCCAGCTCAGAGCCACGCTCGAGCCCTTCCCCGGCTTCAAGGCAGACCTCACAGCGTCGCGCACGGCGAACACGTCGCGCAGCATACAGTACATGTTCCCCTCAATGCCGGCCACGCAGACAGGCTCTTTCAGCATCACCACGATTTCCATCGCCTCCGCGTTCGCCTCGCAAGGAAGCGCCGGCAACAACTACGAGAACAAGACTTTCCGCAAGTTCCTCAGCCTCCTGCCCAAGTTCCGCCGCAGGGTGGAGGCGCGATACGCCGGAGCGCCCTACCCCTCCCCCGGCGCCTTCGCCGGAAAGACCTTCGATGCGGCCAACGGAACCGTCTCGCAGTACTCCGCCGACGTCATGATCCCCGCGTTCCTCGCCGCGTACTGCGGCGGCGGCGGGGAGTCGCCGCTCGACATCTTCCCCTCCCTGCTGCGCATGCTGCCCAACTGGAAAGTGGCCTGCTCCGCTCTGGGCAGGCTGCGCTTCATGCGGCGCGCGTTCCGCTCGTTCAACATAAACCACTCCTACCAGTCAGTCTACGCCGTCGGCTCCTACAGCACCTTCGCCTCGTTCATGAAGTCCGAAGGCGGCCTGGGGTTCGTGAACGACGTGTCCACAGGCAACCCCGTGCCCTCATCCATGTTCGACATCCCGACAGTGTCAATCAGCGAGAACTTCTCGCCGCTCATCGGCTTCGACATGACGTTCCGCAACAACCTTACCGCCAAGATCGAGTACAACCGCTCGCGCATGCTCGCGCTCTCCATGACCTCAAGCCAGATCTCCGAAGCGCGCACCAACGACTACGTGATAGGCGTCGGCTACAAGGTCAACGACCTGAAAATCTTCAAGGCCACAAGCCGGCCGCGCAGGCGCATGGCGCGGAGGCGGCCGCCGGCGCGGGAAAGCGGGGAAGACGAAAGCTCCGCCGGGCAGCCGCCCGCCCGCCCGCAGAACTCCGGCGCGGCGGCGGGCGACCTCAACCTGCGGCTCGACTTCTCCATACGCGGCCAAAGCTCCATACAGCGCAACATACTCACCGCGCTCTCGCAGGCCGTCTCAGGAAACAGCGCCTTCCGCATCTCCTTCTCGGCCGACTGCACCCTCTCGAAGCTGATCACCCTCTCGGCCTACTACGACCGGCAGACCAACAAGCCCCTCCTCTCATCGTCAGCCTACCCCACAACCACGCAGGACTTCGGACTCAGCATCAAAATCTCACTCACAAGATAAA
>CAZLLM010000062.1:0-6391 GCA_964560405.1 uncultured Prevotella sp. | reverse complement strand
CGAGCGGCTCAGGCTGCGCAAGGAGACGGAGGAGCTTTTCGCGGAGGGCAGCACGTCGTTATCCGCCTTTCCTGTGCGGGCGGTATGCCGCACCGTGCCGTACAAGGAGGCGGAAGTGCGTGTGCTCATCAGCGTCCCGAAACGCCGCCTGCGTCGCGCCGTCGACCGCAACCGGGTCAAAAGGCTGCTGCGCGAGGCTTACCGCCTGAACAAGGCCGTGGCCGTCGGCGCGGCGCAGGCGTACAACGAGGGGCGCGGCGCGGAAGGCCGCCTGTCGCTGAACATCGCGCTCATATGGCAGTCGGGCGAGATACTGTCAGCCGCGGACGTTGAAAAGAAAGTGAAATACCTGCTCCGCCGGGCGGCGGAGAAATTCTTCCCCCGCGGCGGCGCGGAAGCGGGGTCCGGCAGCGGCGGATAGGGCGCGGAAGCCGCCCGGCGGAGGCGCGGCGGAAGCGGTTGCATACATATTCCCCTGAAAATGAAAGCGGCTAAGGCATTGGAAGACTTTATAACGGCGGCGCTTATCGCCCCCATACGTTTCTACCAGCGTTTCATCTCACCGTACACGCCGCCCGTGTGCCGCTTCACGCCCACCTGCTCGCAGTACGCCGCGGAAGCCTTGCGCAAGCACGGCCCGGCGAAAGGCCTTCTTCTCGCCGCGCGCAGAATCCTGCGCTGCCATCCGTGGGGCGGGAGCGGCTACGACCCTGTCCCCTGACCCCGCCGGCGGCCCGTCAGTCCATTCCGAGAAAATCCTTGACCTTGCCGAGCGGCACGCCGAAGCCGGGAGAGGCTTCACCGCCAGCTCCGGCCACGTTGACGCACACGACATCGCCGAACATGTTCACGACCGGGCTGCCGCTTGAAGCCGCACGGGCGGGGAATGAGCAGCTTATACTTCCGTCGCCGGCGACCCGCAGTATGCCGCCTTCGACAGTCTCCGCCGCCAGCCTGCCTCCGCTTTCCCCGCCTGCGGGCGCGCCTCCGAAGCTTATCATGCAGAGCGGCGCGCCTGCCGTGAGCCGGCGAGCCGCGTCATCGGCGCGCAAATTGAGGACTGCCGTCTCGAACATGGTGCGCTTGCCGCGGTTTTTCGAGAGGAAATGGAAGACGTATTTGCCGCGCGGCGTTTTCCTCGTCTTCAGCTGTATGACGGCGAGGTCGGCATCGTTAATCCCTGACACTTTAGTAACCCGGCATTCCTGCATGGCGGACTGGCTTGTGTCGCTGTCATGGAACGCCACCTTCACGTCGCTCGCGCAGCTCACAATCAGATCGCCCGGCCTCATGCCGTCCAGCCTTTCCAGCGCTTTCGCCCGGTCTTCGGGGGAGCCTCCCGCTCCCGCCTCCAGGCAGGCTCTTATCTGCGCGAGCCACGCGCCTGTGTCCGCCTTCGCCGCGCCCGCGCCTGCCTCCGGCCTGACGACGCGGCGGGCGGTGAGCATGTCGCCTTTTCCGTTTATCAAGAAGCCTGTGCCGTAGACGGTCCTGGCCCGCTTTGTCGCGGAATCGACGCTTTCGGTCACGCCGAGCAGCTTTCCGTCGCTGTCCGTGCCGTTGAAGTAAACCGTCTTCGCCCCTACGCGCACGGAGAAGTAGTGTTTGTTCGCTACCAGCGCCACGCCCGAAGCGCAGCGCCTGTGTATTTTCCGCGCGCTTAGCGGACGCTCGCGGCAGCCGCAGAGCAGCAGAACGGCCAGCAAGGCGGACAGCAGCAGGCGGGCGGCGTTTTTTCGCGTGAGTGTGTGCATATCGTATCCGGCGTGCGGTGCCGGCTTTTGTATTTCACTGTTTCGAGGTTCCGGCAAAGGGGGCTTCCGCGTCCTTGCGTGGCAAGAGCTGAAGCTCTGCGCGGCGGGAGTTCAGTCGTCTATGAGGTTGCGCCCCGTCATTTCCTCCGGCTGCGGCAGACCCATTATATGCAGCAGGCTCGGGGCTACATCGGCCAGTATGCCGTTCCTCACCTTGGCGGCCTTGTTGCGCGTAAGGTAGATGAACGGCACGGGGTTGAGCGAATGCGCCGTGTTGGGCGTTCCGTCGGGGTTTACGGCGTTGTCGGCGTTGCCGTGGTCGGCTATTATTATCGCCTCGTAACCGTTCTGCCAGGCGGCGGCAGCCACTTCGCCCACGCATTTGTCCACGGCGGCGACGGCTTTCTCTATCGCCGCGTAAACGCCTGTGTGCCCCACCATGTCGCCGTTGGCGAAGTTCACGACAATGAAGTCGTATTTGTTCTCGCGTATCGAAGTCACAAGCTTATCTTTCACCTCGTAAGCGCTCATTTCGGGCTTGAGGTCGTATGTGGCCACCTTTGGCGAGGCTACAAGGGTGCGCTCTTCGCCTGCGAAAGGCTCTTCGCGCCCGCCGTTGAAGAAGAACGTAACGTGGGCGTATTTCTCCGTCTCGGCTGTGTGAAGCTGCCTGAGGCCTTTGGAGCTGAGGTACTCGCCGAGCGTGTTTGCGACGTTTTCCTTTGGGAATAGTATTCTCAGACCCTTGAAGTCGGAGTCGTAAGGGGTCATGCAGCAGAAATGCAGGCCGGGTATGACGGCCATCCCCTCTTCCGGCATATCTTTCTGCGTGAGAGCATAGGTTATCTCTCTTGCGCGGTCGTTGCGGAAGTTGAAGAAGATTACGGCATCGCCCGGCTTTATCCTGCCGTCCGCGCCTGCGTACACGAGCGGCTCCATGAATTCGTCCGTGTTCTTGCGCTCAGGCGTGTCGCTGTCGTAGCATTCCTGCATTGCCGCGACAAGGTCGCCGGTTTTCCTGCCCTTGCCGTACACGAGCTGGTCGTAGGCGGTTTTCACACGGTTCCAGCGCTTGTCGCGGTCCATTGCATAGAAGCGCCCTATGACTGTAGCCACTACACCGGCGGTCTTGCGGCAGTGTTCTACGACTTCGGCGACGAAGCCCTTGCCGCTGCGCGGGTCGGTGTCGCGGCCGTCCATGAAGCAATGCACGAAAGTGTTGCTGATGCCGTATTCTTTCGCGATGTCAATGAGCTTGAGCAGATGGGTGAGCGATGAGTGCACGCCGCCGTCGGAGACAAGACCCATGATGTGCAGGCTCTTGCCAGAAGTCTTTGCGTATTCGTAAGCCGACACCACTTCCGGGTTTCTCATGATGCTGCCGTCGGCGCAGGCGCGGTTTATCTTCACAAGGTCTTGGTAGACTATTCTTCCGGCGCCGATGTTGAGGTGTCCCACTTCGGAGTTGCCCATCTGCCCGTCGGGCAGGCCGACGCTCCCGCCAGAAGCGAGAAGCCTCGAATGGGGGCACGCCGCCGTAAGGCGGTCTATCGCGGGCGTGGGGGTGCGGTATATCACGTCGCCTTTCCCGCGGTCTCCTATGCCCCAGCCGTCAAGAATAATCAAAAGCGCTTTCTTTGCCATTGCTGTCGTGTGTTTTTATGATAGTTCGTGTTTTCCAGCTGTAAAATTACCATATTTTTTGCTTGCGACAGGCAGCCTGCGCGGAATGCGCGTCATTTTTGCGGAACAGCAGCCGCGCATTGCGGGCGCGAGGCATACCCTTAGCACAAAAAATATGTCTGACGTATTTCGCTACATATCAGACATATTCTGGAATATCAGGAATGTGTTTCCCGTGTGCCTCGCCCCCGCTCGCACGGGGAACGTCAGGCGTCAATATTAGCGTATGTGGCGTTTCTTTCGATGAACTCGCGGCGCGGCCCGACATCTTCGCCCATGAGCATGGAGAACACGTAGTCGGCGTTGGCGGCGTTTTCTATTGTCACTTGCTTGAGCAGGCGCTTTTCGGGATCCATTGTTGTGTCCCACAGCTGTTCCGGGTTCATCTCGCCCAGACCTTTGTAACGCTGCGTGGTTACGCCTTCCTCCGCGCCGTTGTTGTATTTTTCCATAAAACGCCTGCGGTCGGTGTCGGTGTAGCAGTACTCCTCGATTTTCCCCTTCTTGCAGCGGTAAAGCGGCGGCGTGGCGATGTAAAGGTAACCGTCCTCTATCAGCTTGGGCATATAACGGAAGAAGAGCGTCATTATGAGCGTGTCGATGTGCGAGCCGTCCACGTCGGCGTCGGTCATTATTATTATCTTGTGGTAGCGCAGCTTGTCGATATTGGCTTCCTTGCTGTCCTGATCCACCCCGAAGCGTACACCGAGTGCTTGTATTATGTTGTTTATCTCATCGCTTTCGAAAGCTTTATGCCACATCGCCTTTTCCACGTTGAGTATTTTGCCTCGCAGCGGCAGTATCGCCTGCGTTGCCCGGGCACGCCCCTGCTTGGCAGAGCCTCCGGCCGAATCGCCCTCAACGAGGAACAGCTCGCACTCGGCCGGGTCTTTCGAAGAACAGTCGGCGAGCTTTCCAGGCAGGCCGCCGCCCGACATGGGGCTTTTGCGCTGCACGCTCTCGCGGGCTTTTCTGGCGGCAATCCTTGCAGCGGCTGCAAGCACCACCTTGTCGACAATCTGCTTCGCTTCCTTGGGATGCTCTTCCAAATAATTCGACAAGGCTTCTCCGACGGCGGAGTTCACAGCACCCGCCACCTCGCTATTGCCAAGCTTCGTTTTCGTCTGCCCTTCAAACTGCGGCTCGGCCACTTTGACGGAAATCACGGCGGTAAGCCCTTCGCGGAAATCTTCGGGAGCTATCTCCACCTTGGCTTTTTCTATCTGCTTGGCGGCGTTCTCTTCGGCGTATTTTTTCAACACTCGTGTCAGAGCCTGCCGGAAGCCCTGCAGATGAGTCCCGCCTTCAACGGTGTTTATATTGTTTACATAGGAATGTATGTTCTCGCTGTACGAAGTATTGTACATTATCGCGGCCTCTATCGGTATGCCCTGTTTCTCGGTTGAGAGGTAAATTTCATCGTTAAAGAGGTGTGTGCGGCTCGAATCGATGTATCTCACGAACTCACGCAGCCCTTTTTCGCTGTAGAACGTTTCCTGCCGCGTCCGCCCCTCTTCGTCGGGGCGCATATCGGTGAGGGTGATCCGCAGGCCGGCGTTAAGAAAAGCGAGCTCGCGCATCCGGTCGGCAAGAATGTCGTATTTGAAAACAGTTGTTGTGAAAATCCCGCGGTCAGGCCAGAACTGCTGACGTGTTCCCCGCAGCGGCGTCTCGCCTACTGTCTTTACGGGGTACAGGGCTTTGCCGCGCGCGTATTCCTGCTGGTAGATTTTCCCGTCGCGGAACACCTGCGACAGCATTCTTTCGGAAAGCGCGTTCACGCACGACACACCCACGCCGTGCAGCCCGCCGGAAACTTTGTAGGAGCCCTTGTCGAACTTGCCGCCTGCATGAAGCACCGTCATAACCACTTCGAGCGCGGACTTATGTTCTTTCTTGTGCTCGTCTACGGGTATGCCGCGTCCGTTATCCAGCACTGTTATAGAGTTGTCAGCCCCGACGGTGACCTCGATGTGCGTACAGAATCCCGCGAGAGCCTCGTCGATGGAGTTGTCCACAGTTTCGTAAACCAGATGATGCAGCCCCTTTTCACTTATGTCTCCGATGTACATCGCCGGACGTTTGCGTACAGCCTCAAGCCCTTCGAGCACTTGGATGTTTTTCGCGGAATAGTTTTCGGCCGCGTTAGCAGTGTTGTTCATGTATCCTGTTGTTTTTGCCATTGCAAAGATACTAAAATTTGGCTTGCAGAGCCGGGCGGAGGGGCGGCCAAAAACACGCCGCCGTCCGGCTTCCCGCCATGAAAGCGCCTGCCGCACGGCATGGAAACGCGCGGACATAAAAAAGCGGGCCGCCCCGCAAAGGAGGCAGCCCCCGCCATTGGCTTTATTCAGGCTTTCCCCGGCTTACTGCAGCGAGTTCACGTGCTTGCTGACAGCCGATTTCAGGTTGGCCGCCTTGTTTTTGTGTATCACGTGCATCTTCGCTAATTTGTCGAGAAGGCTGTGCACTTTGGGCAGCATCTCCATACCCTCTTCCTTCGAGGTGGTGGCTTTCAGTTTGCGCACGGCGTTGCGTGTCGTCTTTGCGTAGTAGCGGTTGTGCAGACGGCGGGCGGCCGCTTGGCGCATTCTCTTGAGTGCCGATTTGTGGTTTGCCATATATCCTTTACGTGTTGTGTTCTTTGTTTGTAGCCGATAGGAGAGTCGAACTCCTCTTTAGAGAATGAAAATCTCTCGTCCTAACCGATAGACGAACCGGCCGCTTTGCGCTTGCGCCGCCTGACAGGCATTCCCCTGCCGCCGCGTAAGCGGCACGGCTGCAAAAGTACGGTTTTCGTATGTTCCGGCAAAATATATTCAAGGAATTTTCCGCGTCCGGCCGGGAAAGACATCAGACAGGGCTCGATGGCGGCATCGTCGCATTGCCGTCATAATCCGCCGCGCGCAAGGCGGGGCGTGCGCGGCGCGTCAAAGACCCCCGCAGGAATCCGC
>CAZLLM010000061.1:0-6397 GCA_964560405.1 uncultured Prevotella sp. | reverse complement strand
TCCGTTGTCATAACGCTCCGCACCTTTTCGGAAAGTTTTCATCAGTCTTTATGTTTTTGAAGGATTACATCCTTAATCACCACATCTGTGTTGGCAGGATTACTTCCGAAGTCGAATACCAGCTTTGCCTGCGTGATGTCAGCTCCCGCTTGGTTTATGGCCTTCACATCCACGTCTTCACCTGCAACAAGATCCTTACGTTCCAGCACAACGTAAACACCGTCGTCATCCGCCTGCGCCAGTTTCACCGTTGCCTGACTGATGTCGTTCGACGCGTTTATCGTCACACGGAAGTCATAATTCTCCGCGGAGGAAATAGCAAGCCCGTCCGTTGTCAAAGTAACTTGGTTCTGCCATTGCTCAAAAGTCGCTTCGGGGAAGCTGATGGAATATTCCGTCCCGTCAACTTTCAGCTCTGGATTAGCTGTCTGATTCCAACCGGGAGCATAATAATAGGAGATAGTGAACGGCACTCCATACCACAAGTTGTCCTCGCTGTCCACTGCACTCCATACTGGTTCCGGTATGGTTGGCACATCGGGCACTACTGTCCCATCATCGTTTGCGTGGTCTTTAATCACGATGCTCTCTACGGTCACCACGGTGTTATCAGCGTTCCCTCCGAAGTCCAAGACGAACTTCAAACTGGGTATGTCGATACCGGGCATATCGCTTTTCCAGAAGCAGACAGGTTCATTTGCCGTCAAAGCTACGGTTTCGGCGAAATAAAAGACTCCGTCATCATTGCTGTCAGTCAGCTTTACCGTAACGCTCGGATGATCGGTTGTAGACGTTAATATCACGGAGAAATCGTAATTTTTGTCGGACGTAGTTGAGATGTTCGTGCCGACAAGCATTTGCGCCTGCCACTGTTCCGTAGTCGCCGACGGAAGTGTCAGCACATAGCCGTCGTCTGTTGTTGAGTAAGACGGGTCTGCAATCTGACTCCAACCGGGAGCGTAGTAGAAAGATGGTGCGGCTACATCGGCTGTCTTCCACAGGTTGAAATCAGAATCATAAACGAAACCGCCGAACCCGTTCATCTTCGTCTTATCTACATGGAACGTCTTACGGATACTGCCGTCGCTTATTCCATTGGCGTTGGCAATCTTCACCTCCACACTATAGTCGCCGGCTTTCCTGTAATATTTCGATGCTGTAAAAGACGTGGAATAGCTGTTCCCGTCGATAATCCAGACGGGCATCACCCCTTTTCCCTGCGCATCGAAAGTGAAATAAGCATAGTTGGTCTCCTGATCGACTTCCACGCTGACGGCATTTTCATAATCCGCCGCCAAGGGGATACCGTTCTGGTCAGGTTCTTTGAAATCTTCGGGAGAGCAAGCCGTTAAGAACAATGCCGCCACAAATATTGCTCCGCCGCTAAGTCTGAATATGTTTTTCATAATATCAATCACGCTTTGAATGTCGGTTAGTAATTGTTCTGGGTCAAAGTACCCTGCGCAGCGTCTATTTCGCTTTGCGGGATGGGCAGGTACTTCTTATTCGTGCTCCAAGTATTCGTGCGGTATCTGTACTCGTCGGGAACTAATACGGAAGACGCCTTGCCGGAACGTATCAAATCCCAGTAACGCTTTCCCTCGCCCACAAACTCCAAGTGCCGTTCCTCAATGATATTGTCAACAGTAGGCTCCAGCTCAGTAACGAGACCGGCACGTTTGCGCACTCTGTTCAGATACTCTCGCGCATCCCCGGAACCTGCACCGCGTGCTATCAGCTCGGCCGCATTGAGCAGGGTTTCCGAAAAACGGTATATGCGCAGGTTGTTGTTATAGTTCAGGTCGGCATCGGCTATTTGGTCTTTGTTATCACCGGTGTGGGCTACGTACTTTTCAAGGAAGAAACCCGTGTCTTGGTAGCGTGGGCTGTAAGAACCGGCAGCAGCCGCATTCCAGCACGTAGCGTCCCTGCGAGTATCGTTGCCGGAATAGCGCTCGTATGTTTCCTTGCGTACGGGGCAGAAACCCCAGCCGTTATCGTGTCCGTCAGTCCCGTCAGGCCATGCGTTGGGACTGATAAGACGAGGAAGCACCGTTCCGCCTGCGAACAACGGGCCGCTCCACGAACGTGCGGCATTGTCGTCCTTGTAGTTCACCTCAAATATCGACTCAATGCTCCATTCGCCCGATTCCTTGAAGATTGAGCCATAGTCGTCTACCAAACCGTAATCGCCGCTGCCGATAATCTCCTGCATATACTGCAAGGCTTTCCCGTAGCGTGACTCATCGTTCTGGTACATGACGACTTCGGCGTAAAGCATATAGACCATCGCTTTTGTAACCCGCCCGTAATCTGACGACTTCGCCCTCATGGGCAGCACGTTTAAGCCAATAACCGATTCAAGGTCGGCGATAATGTTCTCATACACTTCTTCAGCCGTGAGCTGGTCGGCCAGATAAGGCGACTCCAAGTTTGTGTCAAAATAAGGGATGTTGCCCCAGAACTTCCACAGCCAGTTGTAATAAAACGCCCTGAGAGCCAATGCCTGCGCCTTGTAATATGCGCGGTTCGTTTCCGTAACATTGTCGCCCGCCCAGTCGAGATAGGTCATCACGTCGTTGCAGCGCTTGACACCCGAGTAAGCCACCGTCCAAAGGCCTGTCATGGTGTTAGTGGGCAGAGCCTCATAATTCATCATCAGATGCCAATACTGGTTGTCGTTCTTATCGGCTCCGCCCACCCAAATGTCATCAGCCATGATGTCGCTCATGATATTGACGGGGTTATATGAATCCATCGCCCAGTCAGGCCAGTGCAAAGGGTCGTAAGCAGCCACAACCGCCTCTTGGATATGCTCGTCCGTTTTGAAATAATCCTGGACTGTCTCTTGCGTGGGTGATTTAACCTCAAGAAAAGAATCGGCACATCCTTCCGATAAAAAGGAAGTAACCAGAAGCCCTGCCATTATATAATATACATGTCTTTTCATTATTTCCCTGCTTAGAATGATACATAAAACTAAAATGCCATATTGACACCGATTGTCCAGACTCTGGACTGCGGATACACGCCGCGGTCAATGCCCAAAGACGTACTGCCAGAGGATATTTCCGGGTCGAAGCCGTGATATTTTGTGAAAGTCAACAGATTTTCGCCTGCAACATACACGCGCAAGGAGGAGACGAACACCTTCTTTGTAAGATTCTGGGGAAGCGTGTATCCCAACTGGATGTTCTTCAAACGCATATAGCTGCCGTCATAAACATAGAGGTCGGACGACTGCCAGTTCACGTTGTCGCCCAGCACGAAACGGGGATATTTGTTTGAAGTGCCTTCACCAGTCCAACGTCCAAGCATCCAACTGGGAAGGTTGCTGGTCGTGATGTCCACGCGCCGCGTGGCATCGAACACATCATTGCCGATTGTCCCCTGCCACATCATACTCAGGTCGAAATTCTTCCACGATACGTTCAGGTTCAGTCCGTAAGTCCAGTCAGGCATGCCATTTCCTATATCAGTGCGGTCGTTGTCGTCAATCTGTCCGTTGCCGTCCAAGTCTACGAAACGCACATCGCCCGGCACTGCATCAGGCTGGATCATGTTCCCGTTCTTGTCGGTGTACGCCTGCACCTCTGCCATATTCTGGAAAATGCCCGCAGTCTTATATCCGTAAAAATAAGGGAACGGCTTGCCGTTCTGGGCGCGCGTGATAGTGCCGATGCCTTGGAATGTGTCAAGGTTAGCCCAGCCCGTATCGTTACCGTATTCCACAAGCTTGTTTTTCAGGTAAGACAGGTTGCCTGCGACACGGAAACTCCAGTCGTTGAAACGGAGCTTGTAGCCCGCCTCCAGCTCTATGCCGCTGTTTTCCATCTTGCCCACGTTTCCTATCGGCTTGGCTTCGCCCACATAAGAAGGTATGTTCATTTCCATCAGCATGCCGTTGGTGGTCTTTTTGTAATAGTCGGCGGTAAACGTCAAGGAATTGTTGAAGAACCCTAAGTCAACGCCGATGTCAAGCTGCTCCGACTCTTCCCATTTCAAGTCAGGGTTGGCGAGTCCGTTAGGCTTCACGCCGTTCGCCATGCTCTCACTGGAGCCGAAGAGGTAATTGTTGTTGGCGGACGTCAGCACTGTATACCTGAAATTGCCTATTCTTTCGTTACCGTTCTTGCCCCACGAGAAACGCAGCTTTGCCCACGACCACCAGTCAGGCCGTTTCTCTAAAAATTTTTCGTTGGTCAGGTTCCAGCCAACTGAAAAGGACGGGAAGACGGCATAGTGATGATTGGGTCCGAAACGGGAGGAGCCGTCCCGGCGGACTGTCGCCTGAAACATGTACCGCTCGTCGTAATTATAGCTGGCGCGCGCGAAGAGAGAGGCCAAAGTGGCAGGCGCGCCGGGCCCTCCGTAGACATTCATCTTGCCGTCTTCTTGAAGGCCGTTGCTCGCGTCGATGTAAGGGCGGTCGTAGTTCGTGATGCCGTTGCGGTAGCCGCCCAGATAAGAGCTCACGCTTTTCTTGGCAGACTGCCCCAGCAAAACGGAAAACGAGTGCCGGTCGATGGTCTTGTCGTACATAAGCACATTTTCTACCTGCCACACCGTGCCGTCCTGCTTGTTGGAATACGCCCTGCTTTCCGTGGCCTTGTTGTTCGCCGTCAGGTAATAGAGCTTCGTGTAGCCGTCGTATCCCCAAAAGGAAAGGTCGGCGCCGTATGAGGTCTTGAACTTCATGTTGTCCCAGATGTTCAGCTCGGCCGAGAAATTGGCGACAAACTTGTGGCTCCAGTTCTTGTCGCCCGGCAGGGAAAGGCTCGCGAGGGGGTTCACCATCTCGTTGTAGTCAGACCCCGCCAAGGTATACAGTTTCCCGTTGTGAGGGTCGTACATTGGCGTGAAGCCTTCGAAGTTCTTATAATATTCCAGCTGGGCGTCCGCCGCGTCGCCTTCGGCGTACACCGTAAGGATCGGCGACAAGGCAAGGGCGCTTCCCAAGGGAGAGCCGAAAGAGGAATTGGTCTCGATGCCCGTGCTTTTTATGCGCGCGTAAGACAAGTTGGCTGTTACTTTCAGGCTGTTCAGCCAATTGCGGTTTTTCGATTCATCGAAAATCGTGTAAGATGTGTTGCTGCGCAGCGTCAAGCGCTCGTAATTGGAACGCCCGTAGTCGCCGCCCACGATGCCGTCTTGCGTGTAAAAACCCACGGAGAACAGGTAATTCAGCTTCTCCGTCGCTCCGCTTACGCTTACCTGATGGTTCATCACAGGCGCGTCATAGTTGAACGTCTCCTTCTGCCAGTTAGTGCCCGTGCCGTAGGAGTACGGGTCGTTGTATCTCGGAGCCATGCCCGCGTTGAGTGCGCCCTCGTTCATCATCAGGGCGTACTGGGAAGCGTTAAGCACGTCGCGCTCTTTCCACGGGCGCTGCCACCCGTACGAAAAGTCGTAAGTCACCTTTGTCCTGCCCTCCTTGCCGGTTTTCGTTGTAACCAGAACCACGCCGTTTGCGGCCCGCGCGCCGTAAACCGCGCCCGAAGCGGCGTCTTTCAGCACCTCAATCGAGGCGATGTCGCTGGGGTTGAGGTAATCAAGGCCGCCCTCGATAGGCATGCCGTCCACAATGTAGAGAGGGTCAGCCGCTCCGTCGCCAGTCGTCGTGCCGATGCCGCGGATGCGTATTTGCGCCGCCGCGCCCGGCTGGCCCGAAGCGGAAGTCACCGTAACGCCGGCCGCCAGCCCTTTCAGGGCGTTGTCCATGCGCACCGGAGCGGTGCCGGCCAGGTCCTCGTCCGTCACTTTGGCGATGGAAGCCGTTACCACGCTCTTTTTCTGGACGCCGTAACCCACCACCACCACGTCTTCCAGCGTCGCGGTGTTTTCTTCCAGCACGACGTCAATGACATCGGAAGCTCCCACCTGCACTTCCTTCGTCTGGAACCCGACGTAAGAAAACACAAGCGTCTGCCCCTGCCGGGCGCGCACGGAATACCTGCCGCTGATGTCGGTAACGCCTCCGGTGGAGCTTTCTTTCACGCGCACGTTAGCGCCGATCAGCGGCTCGTTGTCCGTTCCCGAAGTCACAGTCCCCGTAACGGTGATGTCCGGGGAGAGTGTCTGAGCCTTAAGGCCGCAAACCGGCGGCGCGGCAAGAGCCAGAGCCAGCGCGATGCGCTTCAAGCAGGAACACGTCCTTGCACGTTGTTTTAATGAATGTTTTATCATACGTACATCATTTAAGTTATTATTGATTAAAAATGTATGCTCCCCTCTTCCCCGCCGCAGGACAGGCGGCCGCCAGCCTTCACACGCTGCGGCGGCTTTTTGTAATGCAAATATAGCATTTCCCTGAAATTTCTGTTTTGATTAGTAAAAAAAAATTAAATTCAGCATTTTACCGTCAAGGCCTGCGCAATCCCATGCCGCGAATGCGGGC
>CAZLLM010000060.1:0-6452 GCA_964560405.1 uncultured Prevotella sp. | reverse complement strand
AGGCGTGCGGAGTCGCGCTCGGTGAACGCGCTGTCGAAGCGCAGGGCCGCCATGCCGGGTATGGCGCCCAGCGTGCGGCGGAAGCGCATTACGGCCTGCACCTGCGGTCTGGTGAGGTAGGGGTGCCGCAGCATTTCGCCGAAAGCGGCGGTGTTGAGGTTGAGCTTGCGGGGGGCGGCGCCGCTCACGCTGAACCATGCGTCGGTTCCGGGCGGGATGCCGTACACTTCGTTCACTTGCGCGGGCGACACGTAGCCGCCTAACAGCCTGCCGTATTTCACAATCCGCGCCGCCAGCACGCTCCCCACGCCCGGCACGCGCTTGAGCTGCGCGGTGTCGCCGCAGTTCAGGTCCGCCTTCTCTCCGGCCTGCAGCCTGCCGCTTCCGCGCCTTTCCCCCGCGGGGAACGCCGGGCGTTCCTCCCGCTTTATCCTGACGTAGGGCGCGACACGTTTGAAATCCTCTTCCGTCATGCCGTAAATGCGCTTCAGGTCTTCCGGCTTGCGGAAGACACCGCCCGCCCTGCGGTATTTCGTTATGTTCGAGGCGGCGCGCGGCGGCAGTCCGAGCCGCGCCAGCCGGGCGCTGTCGGCCGTGTTAGGGTCGAAAGGTGAAAGGAAACCGCGCTTTCCCGCGCCTTCCTCCCGCCCGCCGGCTTCCGGCTTCGCGCTTTCCCGAGCCGCGAAAGCGCGCATCTCCTCAACCTGCCGCGCCGTCGGCGGGAGAGCCTCCTCTTCCTTCCCGTCGGAAAGCTCGGCCGCGAGGAAGCACAGCAGCAGCGCCGCCGCTATGACGGCTGTCGCCGCGCGGTCGTGCCGGCTGAAACGGAAAAGGCATGGCATAGGGTCAGAAAAAAAACAGCAGCCCGAGGCCGTCGAGAAAGACGCAGAGGATGACAAGCGGGATGACGTACCTGAACAGCACGGCGAGGAACGCGGCGGATGCAGCCTTGAGCCTGTCCCCGCCCGCCGCTTCTCTCCGCAGGAAGCGCGGCTGTGCGGCCCATCCTACGAATATGGAAGTGAAGAAACCCGCCGCAAGGAGCATGATTTTCGCAGTGACGAAGTCGAATACGTCGAATAAAGGCATACCCGCGATTTTCAGACCGCTTAGCGCGCCTAACGAGAGGGAGCAGAGCGCGCCGAGAACCATGCAGCCGCACGTCACCCGCCACGCCGCCTTGGAGCGCGGCATGGCCCGCGTCTCCGAAAGGTACGCCGTAACGACCTCGTGCACCGAAATAGTGGAAGTGAGGGTGGCCACCACCAGCAGCACATAGAACGCCAGCGAGCATACGTAGGCCATGACGGGCATCCCGCCCATTGCCATCTGGAAAACGTTAGGCAGGGCTATGAAAACGAGCGTGGGGCCCGCGTCGGGCGAGAGGCCCGGCACGGAGAACACTGCGGGGAAAATCACAACACCCGCCAGCACAGCCACGCCCAGGTCCATAGCGCCTACGGTGAACGCCGTCTTCACGATGTTCGCGTCACGCTTGAAGTACGAGGCGTATGTGCACATGCAGCCCATGCCTAAGCTCAGCGAATAGAAAGCCTGCGCTATCGCCGACAGGACAACGCCGGAATCTATCTTGGAGAAATCGGGGCGGAAGAAGAACTCGAGCCCCTTCCTCGCGCCCGGCGTGGTAAGCGAGCACGCCACGAGCGCCAGCATGAGGAAGAAAAGCACGGGCATGAGTATCTTCGACGAGCGCTCTATGCCGCTTTTAACGCCTCGCACGACGACAAAGTGTGTGCCGAGCAGGAAAGCCGCCATGCAGAGCAGCGGCAGCCATGCGCCCGATATGAAATTGTTGAAGTTGGCGGCGAAGGCATCCGGGCCTCCCTTGCCGGCCATGACGTTGAAGCGGTTGAGCAGCGACTGCCCGGCGTAAAACAGCGTCCAGCCCGCCACGACGGAATAGTATGAGAGGATGAGGAAAGCCGCAAGCACCTCCGCCTTGCCAAGAAGCCCCCAGCCCCGGCGGGCGGAAAGCGCGCTGAAAGCCTCGCCCGCGTTTGCGCGCGACTGCCGCCCCACGGCGAACTCGGCTATCAGGAGGGGCACGCCCATGAAGGCTACGCACAGCACGTAGACAAGCAGGAAGGCCCCGCCGCCGTTGTCGCCCGCCTCGGTGGGGAACCGCCAGATGTTCCCCAAACCTACCGCAGAGCCCGCCGTCGCGAAAATCACGCCCAGCCTGCTGCTGAAAATGCCTCTTTCCTCTGTCTTGCCGCTCATAATGACATCTTTCCAACGGAAATGCGTGCAAATGTATAAATTAATTCGCGCTTTTCCGGCAAAAATCCCGTTTCGCGCGCCCTGACGCCGGATATTCGCCGCGGCGGAGCGCAGGCGGGCCGCCCGTTGACAGCGCCCCGTAACACGAGTATGCCGCATTTTCGCTAACTTTGCGCGCTGTCCCGGCGCGGACGCTCTCCAAGAGGCGGCGGCGAGCCGGCGTAAATTCCATAGCCATGTTAAACATATTGCGCCGTTATCTGATAACCCTGCTGTTCACAGCGGCGATATTCACGGTATGCCTAATCCCCGTGCCCGAAACGCCGATAGACGACGTGTCCTTGATTGACAAGCAGGCGCACATGCTGATGTTTTTCTTCCTCGGCATCGTGTTCTGGACCGAATACTGGCGCGGCCGCAGTGCCTTGCGCGGAATGCGCCTCTTCGCGGCGGCGGTGGCACTGCCCGTCGCCATGGGAGGGCTGATTGAGCTGATGCAGGAGACGCTTACAGACTGCCGGAGCGGGGACTGGCTCGACTTCGCGGCGGATGCCGCAGGCGTCGTTGCGGGCGCGGCCGTCGGGCGGTATGTCATCGGGAGCCTTTTCAGGGGCGTGCGGGACAAGGCGTAGGACGGCGGGGACACGCGGGAGGAGGCCCGGCGCGGCGGGGGCTTCATTGCCCGGACATCCGAAAGGGCCTTTCCCCGAGGCGGCGTTCTGAAATGAATATTTAACTTTGCCGCGCATTATGCAAACAGCACTGGGTTTCTTTTTGATTTGCGCAGATGAAAGTTCTGAAATTCGGAGGGACATCCGTTGGCTCGGCCGAGAGCCTCGCTAACGTAAGGAAAATAGCGGAGGCGGCCGGCAAGCCGGCGGTGATTGTCGTTTCCGCGCTCGGCGGCGTGACCGACAGCCTGGCCGAAGCGTCGCGGATGGCGGCGGAAGGCGACGCGAGGTATCGCGACGAGTTCGATGAAATAGCCCGCCGCCACCGCCGTATCATCGATGACGTGATCCCCGCGGGGGCTGTGCGCGACGCGCTGCGGGCGGAGACGGACACCATGCTCGGCGAGCTGCGGAGCATTTACCACGGGGTGTACCTCATACGCGACATGACCCGCAAGACGGCCAGCGTGATTCTGAGCTACGGCGAGCGGATGTCCTCGAAAATAGTGTCGGCGTTCCTCAACGGCGCGAGGCACATGGATTCGCGCGAGTTCATCAAGACCGTGCGCAGGCAAGGCCGCGACCTCGTGGACTTCGATGCCACGAACGCCCTCATCGCACGGGCTTTCTCGCCGATGCCCGGAATGACGGTCGTTCCCGGGTTCATTGCGAGCGACGCAAGCAATGGCGAGACTACCAACCTCGGGCGCGGAGGCTCCGACTACACTGCGGCGATTATCGCGGCGGCGCTCGGCGCCGACGCGCTCGAGATATGGACCGACGTGGACGGCTTCATGACGGCCGACCCGCGCGTCATACCCAACGCCTACACGATTGACGAGCTTTCGTACAACGAGGCGATGGAGCTGTGCAACTTCGGGGCGAAGATAATCTACCCGCCGACCATCTTCCCGGTCAGGATAAAGAACATTCCCATCTTCGTGAAGAACACGTTCCGTCCCGAAGCGCGCGGAAGCGTGATTCACGCGAGGACAGACAACGACGCGCGCGCCATAAAGGGCATCTCTTCCGTGAGGGACACAAGCCTCGTGACCGTGTCGGGGCATTCAATGGTGGGCGTGATAGGCGTGAACAGGAGGATTTTCACCACGCTCGCCGACAGCGGCATCAGCGTGTTCCTCGTCGCGCAGACGTCTTCCGAGGCGAGCACAAGCCTTTGCGTGACCGACGATGACGGCGGGAAGGCGCGCGAGGCTCTTGACCGCGAGTTCGCGAAAGAGATCTCTACGGGCGACATGAACCGCACCATCCTTACGCGCAACCTATCCACTCTGGCGGTCGTAGGCGACAGGATGAAGCACACGGCGGGCGTGGCCGGCAAGCTCTTCGGCGTGCTGGGGCGCAACGGCATAAACATCGTGGCAGCGGCGCAGGGGGCGACCGAGACCAACATCTCCTTCGTGGTGGACCGCTCCCAGCTGCGCAAGTCGCTCAACGTCATACACGACAGCTTCTTCCTCAGCGAATACCAAGTGCTGAACCTGTTCGTCTGCGGAGTGGGCACCGTGGGCTCAAAACTCTTGGAGCAGATAGCCTCGCAGCGCGAGAAGCTCATGCGCGAGCGCGGGCTGAAACTCAACGTCGTAGGCATAGCCAGCGGGCATAACGCCGTGTTCTGCCGCGACGGGGTGGACTACGCCAATTACAAGGCGGCCCTCGCCGCAGGCGGGCCGGGCGGCGCGGAGCGCCTGCGCGACGGGGTGGTGGGAATGAACATTTTCAACTCGGTGTTCGTCGACTGCACGGCCAGCGAGGAGGTGGCGGGCCTGTACCAGCTGTTCTTCGAGCACAACATCTCGGTGGTGGCGGCCAACAAGATAGCGGCCTCGTCGTCTTACGCCGATTACAGGCGGCTCAAGCAGACGGCGCGGGCGAAAGGCGTGAAATACCTTTTCGAGACAAACGTGGGCGCGGGGCTGCCCATCATAAACACCATAAACGACCTAACGGGCAGCGGCGACAAGATTCTCTGCATAGAGGCCGTGCTGAGCGGGACGCTCAACTTCGTGTTCAACGTCCTGTCAGAGAAAACGCCGTTCAGCGAGGCGGTGCGGATGGCGCGCGAGGCGGGATACAGCGAGCCCGACCCGCGTGTCGACCTCTGCGGCGCCGACGTGGTGCGCAAGCTCGTCATTCTCGCCCGCGAGGCAGGCTACGCAATCGAGACGGCGGACGTGGAGAACGAGCCGTTCATCCCCCCCGCCCTGCTGGAAGAGACGGCGGAAGGGTTCCTGAGAAGGCTGCCCGAGATTGACGCCGAGTTCGAAAGGCGCCGCGCCGCGATGGCCTCGCAAGGCAAACGCTGGCGCTACGTGGCCAAGTTCGACAACGGGCGCGCCCGCACAGGGCTGCAGGCGGTAGGCCCGCGCCACCCTTTCTACAACCTCGAAGGCTCCAACAACGCCATACTCCTCACCACAGAGCGCTACCGCGAATACCCCATGCACATAGAGGGCTACGGGGCGGGTGCCGACGTTACGGCGGCGGGCGTGTTCGCCGACATCATGAGCGTGGCGAACATCTGACGGGCGCGCCGGGAGGCTGCCGCGGCGGAAAGCGCGCAGGCCGCCCTGCGGCTTCGCCGGCGGGAATGTTTTTTTTAGCGCGGGAACGCCGCAAAAGTGAGAAAACCTACGGAAAACGCCGCGACAGGCGATTACCTCTTCGCCGCTGACGGCGGCGGGATGTTCGTCTCCGGCTCCGCGGAGGAAGGCTCCGCGGAAAGCGGCGCGGTGTGCGTGGGCGTGGTGTTCTCCACGCGCCCTGCCGACTGCGACAAGGCCCGCGGCGCGGCCGGCGGATGCGCCCTCGCCGTCCGTGATGCCGCCGCACCGTGCCGCTGGGCGGACGAGGCGGCGTGGAGCCGCAGGGCGTTCCTCTGGCGCCGCCCTCCGAGATGCGGCAGGCTCCCCCGCCCCGACAACCTGCTATGCCGCGACGGCCTGCGGAACAGCCTGCTGATAGGCGCCGATGCCGACTACCCCGCCTTCCGCGCCGCGCTCGGCGGCGTGCGGGGGATGCGCGGCGGCGCGGCGCGCCTGTTCCTGCCCTCGGCGGGACAGTGGCTCGAGATACTCTCCTCGCTTGCGGACTTCCGCTTCGCCGGGGCGGACGGCGCCTCCCTCTCGGACGGCTGCTGGGATGCGTGGGGCGAAGACGCGGCAGCGCGGCTCAACGGATGGTTCGAGCGGGCGCCGGGCGGGCAGGGGCTTTGCGGCGGTGGGCGCGACGTGTTCTGGAGCAGCACCCCCGCAGGCGGGAAGGCGGCCTACGGGCTGGCGTTCCACGGCGGCGAGGGGCTTGTGGGCGTCTACAGGCTTCCGGCCTCCGCCCGCTGCCGCGTGCGCGCCGCGATAGCTTTCTGAACGGCGTGGCGCCCCTGCGCGGGGGTCTGCGCGGCGCGGTCCGCATTCTCGTCGCCCGCCCCGCTTCCCGCCCGCGTCTTTCCCGCTTCCCACCTGTATTCCGTCCCGTTCCTGCCTGCATCCTTTGCTTTCCTGCCTACGTCCTCCTATTTTT
>CAZLLM010000059.1:0-6487 GCA_964560405.1 uncultured Prevotella sp. | reverse complement strand
GGCATGGCACGCTTGTGAGTTTCGCGTCAAGCGTGTTGAAGAAATACGGCGTGACAGAACAGGCGCGTGAAGCCTATATGAAGCGCGCCGCCCAATGCGAGGAGCCGAAGCCGGACGGCGAGATTGAAAAGATATGGCGCGACGCCTGCAATTACTATCAAAACACGATTGCGGCAAGCCCGGACTATCTGACCCCGGACGAATACGCGACACAAGACTTTTCCGAAAGCCTTGAACCGCTTGACTATACCGATTTAGGGCAGGCGGAAGTTTTCGCCGCCGCATACGGCGACAGAGTGAAATACACGCCCGCGACGAAATGGCTTGTATATGACGGCAAAGTATGGGAAGAAAGCGAACTGAAAGCCCGCTATCTTGCGCAGGAACTGACCGACAGGCAGCTTGAAGAAGCCCGAAAAAGAGTGAAGAAAGCGCAGGCGGCATACAACAAGGCGGTTGAGAGCGAGGACGGCGACAAAATAAAGGACGCGAAAAAGAACCTGCAGCGGGAAGAAAATTTCCGGGGCTATGTTTTAGGGCGCCGCAAAAGCAATAAAATCGCCGCCATGCTGACCGAAGCCGCGCCGAAACTGGAAATTGACGTCATGCGGCTTGACAAAGACCCGTATCTGCTGAACACGCCCGCCGGGACGGTGGACCTGAAAACCGGGAAAATGCGCCCGCATGACCCGAACGACTACTGCACGAAGATAACCGCCTGTTCCCCGTCAAACGACGGCGCGGACCTGTTCGCGGACTTCCTTGACGGACTGACGGACGGCGACCGGGATTTTGAACGGTATCTGCAGGACGAAGCCGGGGTATGCGCCATCGGGCAGGTTATGCTTGAAAAAATGGGCATTGCGAACGGACCGGGCGGAAACGGCAAAAGCACGATGTTCAACGCGCAGCGTTATGTTTTAGGCGACTACGCGGGCGGCATTTCCGCCGAGGTTCTGACGGCGCAGTGCAGGAAGAACAAAAGCCCCGAATTAGCCGATATGCGCGGCAAGCGGCTAATCATTGCCGCCGAACTGGAAGAAGGTATGCGCCTTGACACCGCGACCGTGAAGCAGCTTTGCAGCACCGACCCGATACAGGCGGAAAAGAAGTATAAGGACCCGTTCAATTTTATCCCGTCGCATACCGTCATTCTGTACACGAACCACCTGCCGAAAGTGGGGACCCTTGACGATGGGACATGGGACAGGCTAATCGTCATGCCGTTCACACACCGTTTCCGGGGCATGAAAGGCGAAATCCTGAATTACGGCAATTACCTGTTTGAACACGCGGGCGGGGCAATCCTGCAATGGATGATAGACGGCGCGAAACGGGTTATCGCGAACAACTTCCATATAGCGGAGCCGCAATGCGTGACCGCCGCAATCGCGGCATACAGGGAAAACAACAACTGGCTTGAAGCGTTCCTGAAAGAATGCTGCGAGATTGAGCGGAGCTATACGCAGAAGTCCGGCGAACTGTACAGGCGATATACCGACTATTGCGACGAAACGCGCGACTACCGCCGCAGCCTTGCGGACTTCAAGGCGGCGCTGACCGAAGCGGGATATTTCACCCGCAAGACCATGAACGGCGCCATTGTGTACGGCCTGCGGGTTAAGGACGAAGCCGCGCGGGACTTTGAAAGCTATGACGGACCGGCGCCGTGGGACGGCGGGAAATAAACGTGCGGGGGCGGAATATGACGACCATGACGACGGCATACAAAACTTTTGAAAAACAAAAAAAGCGTTCTTACGTGGGGACTTTTGTTCTTCATCGTCATGCGCGTCATAACAGCCCCCCGGCAAGCCGGAAAAGCGGCGCGGCGCGGGCACCGGCGGCGGGGGTAACTTTTCCCCCGGACGGAAAAAACCATTTTGAGAAAGGAGCGAAAACGCATGGGCATATTTGACAGACTGCGGAAGCGGACCCCCGCGCGGGCGGTGATAGAGATTGACGGCGGATATACCGCTTTCACGGGCACGGCATACGGCAGCGCGGCATTCCGGGCGGCGGTTGACGCAATCGGGCGGCACGCGGCGAAACTGCGGGCGCACGGCGACACGCGCCTTGAAGCGCTGCTGAACGAAGCCCCGAACGCCTACATGACGGGCTTTGACCTTTTGTATAAGACGGCGGCGGCATATTTCACGAACAACAACGCGTTCATGCTGCTTGACCGGGACGGCGGCGGGAATATCGCGGCGGTCTACCCCATAACGCCGGGTTCCGTGGAGTTCAGGCCGGGGACGGACGGCAACATTTACCTTGAATGCCTGTTCCCGGACGGCAGGGGGATAACTTTCCCCTATGGCGACATTATCCACCTGCGGCGGCACTTCCTGACGGACGACCTTTTAGGCGACGGCAACGCGCCCTTGTTCCCGCTGCTTGACACGGCGCAGACATTGACGCGGGGCATTGCGGCGAGCGTGAAGAACGGCACGAGCATTCGCGGCGTGCTGAAGTTCACAAGCCTTGTGAACCCGGCGCAGGTGAAAGCCGAAAAGGAACAGTTCGTCACGGACTATTTCAACCCGTCCAATTCCGGCGGCGTGGCGGCGACCGACCAGCGCTTTGACTTTGTGCCGACCAATACAGCGCCCTACACAATCCCGCAGGAGCAGGTGGAAGCCGTGAACCGGCAGATTTACGACTATTTAGGCGTGAACGCGAAAATCATTTCCGGGGACTATGACGAAAACGCTTTCACGGCGTTTTATGAAAGCGTCATAGAGCCGTTCGCAATGCAGCTTTCGCAGGAATTTAAGCTGAAAAGCGGCGCGGAAATCCTGTTCACGGCGGAGCGCATGGAGTTTTCAAGCGCGGCGACGAAGATAAAGCTGCTGCATGAAGCCGCGCCGCTGGGCGTCATCACGATAAACGAAGCCCGCCGCCTTTTGGCGCTGCCGCCCGTCCCTGACGGCGACAGGCGCCTGCAGTCCTTAAACTATGTTTCCGCCGACAAGGCGGACGCATACCAACTTGAAGAAAGCGAGGAAAAAGAACATGAACAGACAGACACGAAACAGTGAAGTCCGGGCGGCGGAAAAGCCGCTGACCCTGACGGGGACCGCCGTGGTATTCAACCAGCCCGCCGAGATAGGCGGCGTGAAAGAAATCATATCGCCGGACGCGCTGCGGGGCGTGGACCTTGACGACATTGTGCTGATAACCAACCACGACGGCGGGCAGATACCGCTTGCGAGAAGCCCGAAAACCCTTGCCCTGACCGTCACGGAACGGGGGCTTGAAATGACCGCCGAACTTCCCGGCACCGAACAGGCAAAGGCGGTTTATGAAGCCGTGAAGCGCGGCGACCTGTCCAAAATGTCATTCGCCTTTGACATAGGCGAATACACCTTTGACGAACAGACGCAGACCCGCACGATAACCAGAATCAGCAAGGTTTATGAAATCAGTATCGTAAACTACGCGGCGTACAAACAGACCGATGTACAGGCGAGAGCCGGAAAGGAAGAAAAGACGATGTACAACCCCATTACAGCAGGCCTTGAAAAAGGCGCAGTCACAACCGACACCCACGACACCCCCGAATACCGCAGCGCGTTCTTCAAGCGGCTTTTGGGAAAGGAACTGACCGACGGCGAAAGCCGCGCCCTTGAAGCGGCGAGGGCGGAGAAACGCGCCGACGCGTTCAATACGCTGTCCAATTCCGCCGCCGTCATTCCCACGACGACCCTGAACGAAGTCATAAGGCAGGCGCGGGGCGTGAACGGGCTTTATAACGAAGTCCGCCTGTTTTCCGTCCCGAACAATCTGTCCGTCCCCGTCGGGACCCCCGGCGACGCGGCGGCATGGCATACCGAGGGCGCGGCGGTGGAAAGAAAGGACATAACGGCAGCCGCCGTGTCCTTCACCGGGAACGAGCTAATCAAGGTGCTTTCCCTGTCCGCCGCCGTCCGGCGCATGGAGCTTTCCGCCTTTGAACGGTATATCACGGACGAACTGAAAAGCTGCGTCGCGGACGCGATAGGCGCGGCAATCGTGAACGGCACGGGCGGCGGGCAGCCGACGGGCATTCTGCCCGGCGTGACATGGAACGCGAAGAACCGCGTTCAGACCGGGAGCCTGACCGCCGACACGCTGCTTTCCCTTGTGGCGCTGCTGCCCGCCGGGTACGCGGGCGGGGCGAAGTTCGCCATGTCAACGGCGACCCTGTTCGGCAGCGTGTACCCCTTAAAAGACGGCGAGGGACGCTATTTCTTCACGGACGCGGAAAGCGGCGGCGCGCGGCGGCTTTTCGGCTTTGAAACCGTGATTGACGACAATATCCCCGCCGGGACAATCCTGTTCGGGAATTTCCGCTATTACGGCGTGAATATCCCGCAGGGCGTGGCAATCGAAGTTTCCCGCGAAAGCGGCTTTACAAGCGGCCTGATTGACTACCGGGCGTTATGTATCGCGGACGGGAAGCCCATTGTCCCCGCCGCGTTCGTGAAAGCCGAGGTGACGGGCGTATGATGTACACGGTTGAAGAAGCGCGGGACATTCTGCGCATAGACGGCACGGACAACGACGCGCAGATTGAAGCCCTTGTTTCGGCGCTGCCGGGGTACCTTTACGAAACGACGGGTTACAGGACGGCGGGGGAATATTCCCCCGTTGCCCTGACCGCCGGGCGGTTCCTTTTATGGCAATGGTACTATGGCGAGAACGCGGACACCGACAAGCTGCAGCGCGTCATTGACTGCCTTTTGAAAGCCCTGTCCGCCGAAAGGGAACTGAAATGACGCGGGAGGGGTTCTACCATTGCCGGGCGTGGAAACGGCTTTCAAAAGCGTTCCTGACGTCTAAAAACTATATCTGCGAACGCTGCGGGCAGCCCGCCGAAATCGCCCACCACAAAATACGCCTGACCGCCGGGAACGTGGCGGACCCGGACATTGCCCTGAACCCGGAAAACCTTGAAGCCCTTTGTCTGGACTGCCATAACAAAGAGCATTTCGGGCGGGGCGGCGCGACGGCGGCGGGGCTTGCGTTCGACGAAAACGGCGACATTCAGAAAGCGAGGGAATGAACATGAAAAGGATAAACAGGGAAACCTATCTTGCGGAGCGCGGACGCGCCATTGTGACATTGTTCCACGCGGCGCGAAAATTCCGGGCATACCTTGACGAAATGACGACATGGGCGGCGGACGCCGACGCCAACGACGCGGCAATCCTGCAGGCCTACACGGCGGCGGAAACGGCGCTGCTTGCCCTGATGAAAGAGGAAAGCGAGGAAACCAACCATGAATGAAACCTATGAAACCGAACTGCAAATGGAAATAAACTTTTTGCGCGGCGAACTTGCGTATTTGCAGACCGAACTTGAAACCGCCCGCGAACGCGGCGACGCGGACGAATACACCCGCTTCATGCGGGTATGCCTGCCCGTGCAGAAGCAATACCTGAAACTTTGCGCGGAGCAGGAAAAGCGGGAACAGGAAATCGGCGCAGACCCGCTGGCCGCGTTCAACAGCCCGGCATGAACTATATCGCCGAATACAACCGAAAATTGCAGTCCGGCGAAATCGCCGCTTCAAGACGGGTGAAAGCCGTGTATGCCCGACTTGCGGCGGCGTGCGCCGACGCGTCCGGGGATTATGTCTTTGACGAAGCAAAGGCAAGCCGCCCGATTGAATTTATAGAGCGTTTCTGCAAGCACTCAAAAGGCGAATGGGCGGGCAAAGGCATAACCCTTGAACTGTTCCAAAAGGCGTATATACAGGCGCTTTTCGGCTTTACGGACCGCGCGACGGGTTACAGGCAGTACAGGGAAAGTTTCTTCCTTGTGGGGCGCAAGAACGGCAAGTCAACGCTGCTTGCGGGGCTTGCCCTGTATATGCTGACGAGCGACGGCGAGGGCGGCGCGGAAGTGTACAGCACGGCGACGAAATACGCGCAGGCGCGGTTACTGTTCGACGAAGCGCATAACATGATAAAGCAGTCCCCGGCGCTTTCAAGGCATTTCAGGAAGCGCAAGAGCGATTTATACTATGAACCCACGATGTCAAAGTTTCAGCCGCTTGCCCGCAATTCCGACACGCTGGACGGCCTGAACGCGTCCTTTGTCATTATGGACGAACTGCACGGCGTAAAGGACAGGAACCTTTATGAAGTCATGCGGCAGAGCATGGCGGCAAGGCGGCAGCCGCTTTTAATCATGATAACGACCGCCGGGACCGTCCGCGAATGTATCTATGACGAAATGTATTCATACGCGGCGCAGGTGGCGGACGGCGTTATCCATGACCCGCGCTTCCTGCCCGTCCTTTACGAACTGGACGACCGCGCCGAATGGACGGACCCGGCGGCATGGATAAAGGCGAACCCGGCGCTGGGCGCCGTGAAGAAAACCGACGACCTTGAATTAAAGGTTGAGCGGGCGAAGCAGAACCGCAGCGAACTTTCCGGCGTTTTGTGCAAGGAATTTAACGTCCGGGAAACCGTCAAGACGGCGTGGCTTTCCTTTG
>CAZLLM010000058.1:1994-6563 GCA_964560405.1 uncultured Prevotella sp. | reverse complement strand
TATATAGCATCAAGTGTTTTCGGCGGCTTCCTGCTGGTGTTTGCGGGTTACGCGGCAGCAAGGCGCTTGTAACGTAGAAGACTGCGGCAGGAATTTTACGGGAAAGACCGCCCTGCCGTAATGTTCCCGCCGCCATTCCTGATGACAGAGCCGCATCTGCCTGCGTCAGTTTACCGAGACTTCCTTGACCTGCACCTGCGCATACGGTAGCAGCTGGGAAAACTTGATTATGAGCTGACCCTTCTGACCGCGCAGGAAATGGTAGAAGCGGCGCGTCATCGACTGCATTGACGGGTCGCTCGTCATGACGAAGAGAGCCCGCGTGTAAGGATAATTGCCTGTTAAAATGTAGTATTGGAACGGCTTGTAACTGTTGCCGCGGTCGGGTACGGATGAACGGCTTACACCCATCACCTTCACATTGGGCAGGAATGACAGGTTTGTCGTATCGCTCGCGTTGCGCAGCCAGTCAACGCCCAAGACCCCTATCGTGCCGGGGGTTTTCGACACATAATCAATAACCTCTTCGCACGTGCCTTGTGCGTGAGCGTTGCCGCTTATAGGCTTCCCGCCAAGTATGGAGTCCTCGACATAACGCACCGTTGACGACTGTGTGTTGTCGAACACAATATCTATGTCACCCTTTGACTTTGCATATTTTATCTGCTCCCATTTTGTGATTTTTCCGCTTACGATACGTTCAACATCATACACGGAAATCAGAGAATCCGGCCAAGAATTGTTGACTATCAAAGCGACGGCATCCGTTGCCACCTGCGCGGTCATCACGTTCAAGTGGCTTCTGTTCAGGACTCCTTCTTTCTCCTTGTCTGTAAGCCTGCGTGTGGCAAGACATAGTCGCACACTGTCGCCCAGAAACTTCATCAAGGCCTGAGGTTCGTTGCAGTATGTAACATCCATCTCCGCTTCCGGATTGTTAATGTTGAATTGTCTGGCCTCCTCTTGCATTACAAATCGGAACGTTTCATCTACCGCAATCTTTACAGAATCGGGGTTGCCCTGATTTGCGGCGGATTTCCCTGTGCAAGAATCCAGCCAAGCTATAAGCGCAGCCGCGCCAAAGGCGAATAACATATTTTTTGTGTTCATACGTGCATTTTTTAACGTAAAAGCCAACTTAGCGCTGGCTTTTACTGTTGTGCATAATATATCCTTGCGTTCTTTCAAATCCGCCAGCAGACGGTTTTCACCTGCGTTGGCAGCTTTCATGAATGCGGTTTCGTGATTTTATTCAATCCTGAACTGGATAGGACACGTGAACCACACTTTCACAGCCCGTCCCTGCTGCTTGCCCGGTATGAACTTCGGCAGGGATTCTACAACGCGCTGCGCTTCGCGGTCGCAATAGGGATCGAGACCTCTGATAATCTGGACTTCGCCCACATCGCCGCTTTCAGTAACGACGAATCGCAATACCACAGTGCCTTGTACGCCTTGCTCAAGAGAGACCGAAGGATACTTGATGTTTTTCGCGATGTAAGACAAAAGGGCGCTTTCGCCGCCGGGGAACGTGGGCATCTGTTCTACCACAGTGTAGACTTGGGTGTCTTCCACTTTCGACGTTACCACCTCTTTCAGCTCATCTATGCTTTTACCGTGTTCTTCGTCATTGCCCTTTACATCGGCTATCGCTATTTGCAGATTCGACTTTCCCAGTTCCTCCTGCGTCTTCATTTCCGCCGATTCCTCAACTTCCTCGTCTTTCTTTATAACGGGACGTGTGAACTTTATGGAGCTTTTTATACGCTGAATCTCCTGCTTGGGCTTCGGCTGGACTCGCTTGATTTGCTGGTCTTTGACCTCGGCTTCTTTTTTCAGGGTTGAAAGCGTGGTCACCTCGGCCGTATTGCCTTGATTCCCTTTGGGAAGAACGAATTTCGCAAACAAGGGGATGAGAATTCCCAGTATGATAAGTCCGATGACTACTAACAATGCGACTTTATTGCGGTCGCCTTGCTCCGCCCGCAACTTGTAAGCTCCGTAATCGTGGTTGCGCCCTTCAAAGACAAGGTCGCACCACTGCTTGGACGACAAATCTATTTTAGCCATAGTTACTTCACGTTAAGTCGGGTTATTCGGCAGAAGCCGCATCGCCGCCGTTTTTGTAGGAGTCAATCATCTCTATGTCGAAGTCGGTTATCTTGTCAATCACGTATTTGCCGATTCCGCATATCTGCATTTCGTCAAGCACGTTCACAAGGTTTTCATAAGAGGCCTTGTCCGTCGCCTTTATTATGACATTCGGCACACCTCTTTCATTCTTGATTTTCGCCAGCTCCTTTCTGTACACCGAATCCTGCTGCGCCAAGACACGGGTGTCTGTTGACTGTGTCTTGATGTGATCAGCCTTGAGCTTGTTTATTTTGTTCAAGGCGACGATGTTCTTCTGCTGCAGATACGAACGCAATCCTACCTCGTTACCGCCAGGAACTCCCTTGCCGTACACGATTTCCTTCAATGCGCCTATTTCGGGGATACCCTCATAGTAATACAGCTTGTTGTTCTCGTCCAACAGCAGGGTTACGGCTTCCGAAGCTCTGACCTGGTTCCGCTGTTCGTCTTCGATGTCCTCCTTGTTAGAAGGCATGCTGATTTCCATCGTCTGAGGCTTAATCATAGATGTACACAACATGAAGAAGCAAATCAGCAACATATTCATATCCACCATAGGCGTGAAGTCTATGCGGGTAGTCATTTTCTTTTGCTTGCTGCCACCTAATTTAGTTGCCATACTTGTCTATTTTTAATCCTCTTCACTTTTCAGGGACGTAATAAGATTGTATCGGTTTTCCTTTATGTCCTGAAGAGAGTTCATTATGTTCTTGATTATCTTGTACGGGGATTTTGCGTCGGCCTTTATGGCTATGCGCAAATCACGGTTGACATCGCGGGCGCACTGCACCCAGTCCTTGAATTCGTTGTTGAGCGAATCGGTCGGGACTCCGGGGTTCGCGCTGCTTTTGAGGTAAGCCGTCTGCTGTTCGGCAGGCAAATCAAGGAAAGCCCCCATCTGAGTCATCGGAACTCCGAATGCAGGCAGGAGTCCGAAAGCTTTCTTCTGCTTTTGGCTGAATTGAGTTCCGTACTTGTCCTGCATTTGGTCGAGAACCGACATCATGTCGTCTTTCTTGTCCATTGAAAGGAACACCCTGCCGTTGGATTCGATAAGGATGGTTATGATGTTTGATTCAGGAATTTTGATGTCCGAGACAGACCCAGGCGTATTCACCTTCACGGGTTCGGGCTTGATGAACGTGGAAGTCAGCATGAAGAAAGTAAGCAGCAGGACAGTGACGTCGCTCATCGCCGTCATGTCGATGTAGACATCTTGTTTTTTTATTTTAAATCGTCCCATGATTTAGCTTTTCTTTTGCTGATCAATCAATGTGTAGCCGAGAAAGTCTGTACTATTGTGAATCCCACTTCGTCAAGGCCGAACGTCAGTTTGTCGATTTTGTTTGTGTAGAAGTTGTAGCCGATGAGTGCGAAGGCCGCTGTCGCGATACCAGATGCGGTGTTCACGAGCGCCTCCGAAATGCCGACGGAAAGCATCGCCGAGTCGGTGCCGCCCTCGCCTGCCAAAGACGCGAACGACTTAATCATGCCCATGACCGTTCCGAACAGTCCCGACAGCGTGCCGAGCGTAGTGAGCGTGGCAAGTATCGGCAGGTTCTGCTGGAGCATAGGCATTTCGAGAGCCGTGCTCTCTTCGAGCTCTTTCTGGATGGCGAGCACTTTCTGCTCTTTCGAGAGAACCGTGTCCTCCTCCATCTCCTTGTATTTCTTCAGCGTCGCCGAAACCACGTTGGCTACTGAGCCTTTCTGCTGGCTGCAGAGAGCCTGCGCCTTGGCGAGGTCGTTAGCCGCAAGCGCCGCTTTGATGTCGGCTACGAACTTCACGAGGCTTATCTTGCCGAAAGCTGTGCGGAGAGCGAAGAAGCGCTCGATGATGAGGGCGAAGTCGGTGAGGAGGAAGCACAGGATTATGGGCACCATGAAGCCGCCCTTGTACATTGTGCCGAGAAGGTTGCCCTGTATAGGCTGGTTGTCGCTGTTCCCGCCTTGGAAGTTGGCCGGATTGCCTAACACGAACTCATAGAAGCAGAATGCTATCACGAAGCACACCACCATAACAATCCACGCGGCTTTGATACCCTTGAAGCCGGCTTTCTGAGCCGTCGGCTTGGAAGCCTGCGGCGCTTTCACATTTGTTTTTTCCATGTTTTGATTGAAATTTGTTTAGATTGTTTGTATTTAGCTAATAATTTGGCTTGTAAAGCCCGCCTCGCGGACGATTTGGACAAAAGTAATCCTTTTATTCGTAAACGGCAAAAAATTTCAACCTTTTTTATTTATTTTTCACCTCGCGCCGCCTTTCCCCCTTCCGCGCCCCGATCTGAAACGCCCCGCATCCCGTTAATGACAATGGCATCCCGCGCCGTATTCCTGCAAAAAAGCGTATTTTTGCACTCCGAAGAGATAAGGCGGACTAATAATGACAATGGCATCCCGCGCCGTATTCCTGCAAAAAAGCGTATTTTTGCACTC
>CAZLLM010000058.1:0-1894 GCA_964560405.1 uncultured Prevotella sp. | reverse complement strand
TAATGACAATGGCATCCCGCGCCGTATTCCTGCAAAAAAGCGTATTTTTGCACTCCGAAGAGATAAGGCGGACTAAAAGCTACATTACGGAAATGGAAAGCATCGACTGGCAGAACCTGCAGTTCGGCTACATCAGCACCGACTACAACGTGCGCTGCCGCTTCCGCGACGGGGAATGGGGCGGGATCGAGGTCTCTTCCGAAGACACTGTCAGCGTCCACATGGCGGCGACGTGCCTGCACTACGGGCAGGAGGCGTTCGAAGGCCTGAAAGCCCACGGCTGCAAGGACGGCAAAGTGCGGATATTCCGCATGCGCGAGAACATCAGGCGGCTGCAGAGCACCTGCCGCGCCATCCTCATGGCCGTGCCGCCCGTAGAGCTGTTCGAGGAAATGACGGTGAAAGCCGTGGAGCTGAACCGCCGCTTCGTCCCCCCATACGGCTATGGAGCCTCCCTATACATACGCCCGCTTGTCCTGGGCATGAGCCCGCAGGTAGGCGTTCACCCCTCCTCGGAATACCTTATGCTCATCTTCGTGACGCCCGTGGGCCCGTACTTCAAGGGCGGCTTCGCAAGCTCCAGCTACGTCATCACACGCGACTTCGACCGCGCCGCCCCGCTCGGCACAGGGCGGTACAAGGTCGGCGGCAACTACGCCGCGAGCCTCATGGCGAACAAGATCGCGCACGACCAAGGGTACTCCTGCGAGTTCTACCTCGACCCCAAAGAAAAGAGGTACATCGACGAATGCGGAGCCGCCAATTTCTTCGGAATAAAGAACAACACCTACGTTACGCCGGAGTCCGCGTCCATCCTGCCCTCCATCACCAACCTCAGCCTCCAGCAGCTTGCAAGGGACATGGGCATGAAAGTGGAGCGGCGCCCCGTGCCCGAAGAAGAGCTGGCCACGTTCGAAGAGGCCGGAGCCTGCGGAACGGCCGCCGTAATCAGCCCGATAGAGCGCATCGACGACCCCGCACGGGGAGTGAGCTACGTCATAAGCAAAGACGGCCGCCCCGGCCCGGTATGCACCGAGCTATACCGCAGGCTGCGCGCCATACAGCTCGGCGAGGAAGAGGACGTGCACGGCTGGAACACCGTAATCGGCTGAACGCGCCCCCCTGCGCGGCGGCGCGAGGAAAAGGCGGCGGGCGGCGTCAGGATGTCAAGACAACAAAAACCAATACCACAAAAACAACAAAGCCATGAAAACAAACAGCACCCTGAAACAGGAGGCCTACGCCTCGCTCAACGGACAGTGGGGACGGTTCGCCGTAATATCGCTGCTCTACTTCCTCGTCTGCCTGCTCGTCCCCAACGCCTTCGCATGCGTTTTCGCCGCCGGCGCGGACGAAACGGCGGGCTTCGGCGCGGCCGGCTGGCTCTCCGGCTTCATCGCCATGTTCCTGCTGCTCCCCCTGCAGTGGGCTTACTACGTAATCTTCCTGCGCAACATCAGCGGGCGGCGCGAAGCCGCGAGGACGGCGAACCTGTTCGACGGGTACAGGGACTTCCCCCGCATAGCCCCGACCCTGCTGCTTCAGGCTGTCTACACCGCCCTTTGGTCCTTGCTGCTGGTGATACCCGGAATAATCAAGCAATACTCTTACAGGATGACCGCCTTCGTGCTCGAAGACCGCCCAGAACTGAAATACAACGGGGCGATAGAGCGTAGCATGAAGCTCATGAAAGGCCATAAGATGAAGCTGTTCCTGCTCGACCTCAGCTTCATAGGCTGGTTCCTGCTGGGTCTCCTGACCTTTGGCATAGGCCTGCTGTGGGTCTTCCCTTATTACTGGAGCTCCCAGGCCGCGTTCTACCGCAGCCTGCTCGCGGAAGAGGAAGCCGCGCAGCCTTGAAACGGCTGCCACAGTCCGCCGCAAACCCCGCCGC
>CAZLLM010000057.1:0-6575 GCA_964560405.1 uncultured Prevotella sp. | reverse complement strand
GCCTTGCGTCTTCACTTTCCGTAGCGGCTCCTCATGGGATCCGCCCGTTTCACAGCACGTTCTTATTAACAAAAATTAGAGATCGGATCGCGCCAGGTGATGATGTGATTCCGGCGAAATACAGAGTGTTCATCCGGTTTTCTTATCATTTCAAAACATATTTTCATACCGGCTAACGTTATATTTGAAATAATACGATTAACTTCGCGATGCGAAACCTGTCACGACGGATTCCGCGCTTCCGGACAGTATATGAAAGTTAAAAGGCTATGGTCAATGCTCATTGCGGCATCCGTTCTGCCGCCTGCCTGCGCGCAGATTGACAGGGGCATCGCGGGGATACTTGACAGATGCGCCAAGACGTTCAAGTCGGCCGGAGGCATAAAGGCGCGGTTCGCCGCCGCACAGTTCAACGGCCGCGACGCGGCGGGTTCGTCGGAGGGGACGATATTCATAAGCGGCGAGAAGGTGTTCATCGACAGCGAGGACGTGAAGACATGGTTTGACGGGAAGACGCAATGGGTATACTCCCGCGGCAGCAACGAGGTGGACGTTTCCGAGCCGACGGCGGAGGAGCGTGCGTGGATGAACCCGTACTCGTTCCTGTCGATATACAAGAAAGGGTACGCCGCGACGATGACATCGGAGACAGTGAGGGGAGAAAGCTGCCACAGCATAAGTCTGAAAGCTGAGGATAGAGCGGCCGACATGCCCGTGATTCTGCTGACGATAAGCAAAAAGACAATGCTTCCGGTTTGCATCAGGACAAGAACCGGGCGGGACAATTGGACGAGGATTTCCATATACGGCCTTGAAAAACACCGGCGTTTCAAAGACGGGATATTCCGCTTCGACAAGAGGGGGTTCCCTGACGCGGAAGTCGTAGATCTGCGGTGAAAACCGCCGTATGCCTGCCGTCCGTAAACATGAGGAAGAATGAACAACGTCTTAGATTGTCTGATAATCGGCTCCGGCCCCGCTGGTTGCACAGCCGCCGTGTACACGGCGCGGGCAGGCTTGGCTTCCGCGCTTGTGGAAGGCCTTGAAAGCGGCGGGCAGCTCACCACCACTACCGTCGTAGAGAACTTTCCGGGATTTCCCGGAGGGGTTGGCGGCCCGGAGCTGATGGAGAATATGCGGAGACAGGCGGAGCGGTTCGGGGCTGAAATAATACGCGGCTGCGCCGTCAAAGCGGACTTCAGTGCGAAGCCCCTGAAAGTGACACTCGACGACGGGCGTGGACTGGCTGCACGCGCCGTTATAATAGCCACCGGAGCGACGGCGAAGTATCTCGGCATAGAGGACGAAGAGAAATACAAAGGCAGCGGCGTAAGCGCCTGCGCCACGTGCGACGGTTTCTTCTGCCGCGGCAAGGCAACGGCCGTAGTGGGCGGCGGCGACACCGCCTGCGAGGAGGCTCTTTACCTGAGCAGCCTTGCAAGCAAAGTCTACATGATTGTGCGCAAGCCGTACCTGCGAGCTTCGCGCCTCATGCAGGAACGCGTGGCAAGAAACAGCAAGATAGAAATACTTTTCAACACAAACGCCGAAGGGCTTTTCGGCGAAAACGGCGTTGAGGGGGCGCGCCTCGTAAGCCATAAGGGAGAGGAAGGCGAAAGGCACTTCGAGATACCAATCGAGGGGTTCTTCCTTGCCATAGGGCACAAGCCAAACAGCGAGGTGTTCTCTGAATGGGTGAACACAGACGGGCAAGGGTACATAATCACCCAAAGCCCGTCGAGCAAGACCAATGTTGACGGCGTTTTCGCCGCCGGCGATGTCGCCGACCCGCGCTACCGCCAAGCTGTCACGGCGGCGGCGGCGGGATGCCGGGCTGCGCTTGACGCGGAAAGGTATCTGAAGGAAAATGACTGACGACAAACAACAGCGCGAAAATGAAGCATAAGGCAATCCTCGCACTCATTACAGTATCGCTATTCCCGTCGTTTTGCGGCGTACAGGCGCAAGACCTTGCCGGCATCATCAGCAAAGCCAAATCAGCCGCTTCTGCAATGACGGGGAAAAACACCGGCAACATATCGGGAACTTGGGTTTACGAAAGCTCCGCTATAAACTTCACCTCAGACAACATCTTAGCGCGGGCAGGCGGGAAGCTGGTCTCATCAAAACTGGAAAGCCGCATCAACTCCGCGCTTAAAAAACACGGCCTCACGCCCGACAACCTCACGCTCAAGCTCGCCGCAGACAGCACTTACACCTGCTCTTTCAAAGCCGGAGCGGGAAAAGAGACGAAAGGGAAATACGCATTGCAGGGAAACAGGCTGACTTTCATCCCGTCGCATTCTAAAAAAGAGATAAGCGTAAACGCGAAAACCGGGAGCAAGCTCGAACTCACCTGCAATGCCGACAGGCTTATGACATTAATACAAGGGCTAAGCACATTGAAGACGGAAAACGCGACCATAAAAGCCATTGCAGAGCTGGCGAAAAACTACAGCGGGATGCAAGTAGGCCTGACGTTCAAGAAAAAATAAAGAATATTATAAAAAGCAATATAGAGATGAAACCTGCAGAAATAAAGCCAGCTGACGGCAAGTTGGGAGTCCTGTGCGTCGGGTTAGGCGCCGTCACATCCACGTTCATTACCGGCACACTCATGGTGCGGAAAGGATTGAGCAAGCCTATCGGCTCGATGACACAATACGACAAAATCCGCGTAGGGCGCGGAAAAGACAAACAATACAAGCGTTACGGAGAAATCGTGCCGCTCGCGAAGCTGGAGGACATCGTATTCGGCGCATGGGACGCTTATCCCCAGAACGCATACGAAGCGGCTCTGAACGCGGAAGTCCTCATGGAAAAGGACATAAACCCCGTAAAAGAAGAGCTGACGGGGATAAAGCCGATGAAAGCAGCTTTCGACCGCAACTACGCGAGGCGCATAGACGGCGAGAACATAAAGAAAGAGGCCTCGCGCCAGCAAATGGTGGACGGGCTTCGCGACGACATCCGCTCTTTCAAAGAAAGCAACGGGTGTTCGCGCATTGTGGTGATATGGGCGGCATCGACAGAGATATACGTGCCGTTCTTCCCGCCCGTGCACGGAAGCCTGAAAGCACTTGAAGCTGCCATAGCGGACAACGACTGCGAGCATATCGCGCCGTCTATGTGCTACGCTTACGCAGCCCTCAAAGAAGGCGCGCCGTTTATAATGGGCGCGCCAAACACTACGGTAGACATACCCGCAATGTGGGAGCTTGCGGAGCTGACAAAGACGCCGATTGCCGGAAAAGACTTCAAGACAGGGCAGACTCTCATGAAATCAGGGGTCGCCCCCATTTTCGGGACACGCTGCCTGGGCCTGTCGGGCTGGTTCTCCACAAACATATTAGGAAACCGCGACGGCCTTGTGCTTGACGAGCCTGCGAACTTCCGCACGAAAGAGGTGAGCAAGCTGTCCACGCTTGAATCCATCCTTGACGGGGACTGGCAGCCCGACCTTTACAAAGAATACTACCACAAAGTCAGAATCAACTATTACCCTCCGCGCAACGACAACAAGGAAGGCTGGGACAACATCGACATCTTCGGCTGGATGGGATACCCCATGCAAATCAAGATAAATTTCCTGTGCAGGGATTCAATCCTCGCCGCGCCGCTATTACTCGACCTTGTGCTTCTCAGCGACCTTGCTGCCCGCGCCGGACGTTGGGGCATACAGCGCTTCCTCAGCTTCTATCTCAAAAGTCCCATGCACGACTACACGAAAAACGAAATACCCGTCAACCACCTGTTCCAGCAATACACAATGCTGAAAAACGCCATACGCGAGATGGGCGGCTACGAGGCCGATGAAGAATTAGACTGAGCGCGCCGCGCAATCCGTTGCGAATCCATCCAGACCTCCAAAAGCTTCACCGCTGCCCCACGGCATTGCAACGGCGAGGCTTTTGCTTGAAAACACACCAGTGATAAGAAAAAACACAACCGTGACAAGAAAAATTACGTCTGTCCTGCTTTTCCTCGCTTTCGCGGCTTTTGCTTTCAACGGGAACCGCGCCGCCGCGCAGACCGTAAGCGGGACTGTCATCGACGCGAAATCCGGCGAGCCGCTGCCTTATGTGAACGTGTACTACGACGGCAAGGGCGTGGGCATCGCGACCGATACCGAGGGGAACTTTTCCGTGCCGTACCGCAAAGGGTGGAACATACTCACGGTATCGTCCGTAGGGTACAAGAAAATGGAAATCCCCTTAACAGGGCCGATCACAAACCTGAAAGTGCGCCTTGAGATAAGCTCTCATGCCGTAAAGGAGGTAAGCGTCAAAGGCAGGCGCAGCAAGTACGACCGGAAGAACAATCCGGCGGTAGAGCTGATGCGCAAGGTCATCGCCGCGAAAAAGCGCAGCGACCTGCGGCGGCACGACTATTTCAGCTACCGCAAATACGAAAAGCGGACGCTCGCGCTTAATGAGTTCACCGAGAAAGTGCTCGAAGACGAGCATTTCAAAAAGCTCCCGTTCCTGAAAGAGCGCGTCGAGACCTGTCCCGAAACGGGAAAGCTGATACTGCCTGTCTCCGTGGACGAAACTTACTCCAGACACATCTTCAAAAAAGAAGGCAACGTTGACAAGACCATCATCGAGGGGCGCAAGTCTATAGGCCTGAACGAATTCTTCAACACGGGCGACATCATGACCACCATGCTGGACGACGTTTTCACAGACATCGACATTTACGAGAACAACGTCCACGTGCTTCAGGCCGAGTTCGTGAGCCCCCTGTCTTCCACAAGCGGAATATCGTTCTACCGCTACTTCATTGCCGACACGCTCGACATGGACGGAGTGCGCTGCATTGAAGTGACATTCACCCCTAACAACTCCTTGGACTTCGGCTTCAACGGAAGCCTCTACATAATGGCCGATTCCACTTACCGCGTACATAAGGCCACGCTGAACCTGCCTTACAACAACGCCGTCAATTTCATCAGCGACATGTTCGTCTCCCAGCAGTTCGAGACACTGCCTTCGGGCGAGCAGGCCCTGGCTAACGACAACACGATTGTGCAGATGAGCGTAATCGGTAAGTTCACGAAATTCCACGTCAAGCAAGAAACATATTACAGCGACTACTCCACGCAGGAGATTCCCGGCAAGGAGTTCAAGTTCCTTGGGAAAGAGCGCTTCGAGGCCAACGCGATGATGAAAGACAGCAGGTTCTGGAATTCCGTCCGTCCTGCCCCTCTGACCGAAACCGAAGACACGATGGACGACTTCCTGAAAAAAATGGAATCGATAAAGGGCTTCAAGTTCATACTCTTCGTGGCGAAAGCCTTCATCGAGAACTTCGTCGAGACTTCAACCGACCGCGACAAGCCCAGCAAAGTCGACATCGGGCCGATAAACACCATTATCTCGCAGAACTTCGTTGACGGATTCCGCTTGCGCCTCAGCGGGCAGACCACAGCCAACCTCAGCCCCCACCTGTTCGCAAAAGGATACGCGGCCTACGGCTTCAAAGACCACAAGTGGAAAGGCATGGGCGAACTCACCTACTCCTTCAACAAAAAAGCCTACCTCCCCCGCGAGTTCCCGGTAAACAACCTCACCGTAACCTACCAGTACGACGACGCCTCGCCGTCCGACATCTTCATGCCCACCGACAAGGACAACGTCTTCACCTCTTTCCGCTGGACAAAGGTGAACCACATGAACTACGTCGAAAAGTTCCGCATACACTACGAGCGCGAATGGGAAAACGGGTTCAGCGTCACAGCCCAGCTGAAAAGAGAGCGCGACGAAGCCACGGCAGCGCTGTTCTACCAGCGGCTCGACGGCGAAGGCACGCCTTCTCCCGACAGAAGCAAGCACCTGAGGAAATTCGACATGGCCGACATCATGCTCGGGCTGCGCTTCCAGCCCGGAGCCACTTTCATAAACACCAAACAGCGCCGCATAGCCACGAACAACGACGCGCCCATCCTCGAGCTGAACCACACAATGGGGATTAAGGACGCCTTCGGAAGCGACTACACCTACAACTACACCGAAGCGAAAGTCTACAAACGCTTCTACCTCGCGTCATGGGGCAGGGTCGACACCTACGTGAAAGGCGGAATACAATGGAACAAAGTGCCGTTCCCCTTGCTGATAATGCCCGCCGCCAACCTTTCCTACATCAAAGAGCGCGAAACCTTCTCGCTCATCGACAACATGGAGTTCCTCAACGACCGCTTCGTCTCCGTAACGAGCGGATGGGACATGAACGGGAAAATATTCAACCGCATACCCCTGCTGCGCAACCTGAAATGGCGCGAGTACATCGGCTTCAATATGCTGTGGGGAACGCTCACCGACAAGAACAACCCCTTCCTCGAAAAAAACAAGGCCGACAGCCGGCTGTTCTATTTCCCCGGCGAGTTCCGGCAGGACGGCTCGTTCAAATACCAGAGCCGCGCCATGGACGGAAGCAAGCCGTACTTTGAAATCATCGCCGGAATACACAACATTTTCAAGATATTCCACGTAGAGTACGTGCGGCGGCTCAACTACCTCGACAACCCCGGCACCGAAAAAAACGGGATACGCTTCATGATCAGGATGACTTTCTGA
>CAZLLM010000056.1:5216-6625 GCA_964560405.1 uncultured Prevotella sp. | reverse complement strand
ACACAAGGGATGCGGTATGGAACGCGACCAGAATGCTTCCCGGAATGACAACGCGGGGAGCGGACGGGCTTCCGTATGGGTGCGGGAAGGAAACAGGACATGGAACAGGTGGGAAGCGGGGAAGACGCAAGCGAGAACGGAACGGACGCGGACGACAAAGCGGTAGACGCGAGAGGGAAACTGGGGAACGTGGAGGAAATTGCAGGACATGCGCGAAACATGGCGGCGGCACAAAGGAAACGGCTCTCAATCCGCTGCGGGAAACGGGAAATCGCCGATAGAAAACGGGAAAAACACAGTCGGAAGCGCAAAGGGCACGGGCGGGAAACGGAGCGGGCGCAAGCGAGAAATAGAAAAGGGAGCGGGCGGCGGGGGCTTACGAGGCGGAGGAGGCGGGGCGCGGGCGGAGGAGGCGGAGCATCCTGCTGAGGAGGGCGGCGCGGGACGGTTTGAGGGTGCACCAGCGGACGGCGGCGTAACGCAGCGGGCGGGGGCGCGGGGCGGCAGGGTACAGCCCCGCCTGCCGCATGCTTTCCAGCGTCCTGCGCAGGAAATCCGTGTCGGGGCTGTTGCACAGCAGCCTGTAGGCCATGTATATGCTCAAGGCGTCTATGCGCCTGCCCAAGGCCGCGGCGGCTTCGCCCTCCGCCCTCCGGCGCTCGTCCTCAAGCCGGAGGATTACGCTTTGCATGTCGGAATAGAACTTGGCGATGAAGCCTCTGTCGGGGTTGTGCGTAATCGAACCCTGCCGCTGGAAGTAGGCGTAGGCGGGGATGGAGGTAGCGATGACCTGCCGCGCCCTCAGGAGGAGGAGCGGCGTGAACTCTTCGTCTTCGTTGTAAATGCCTGGCGTGAACCGGAGGCCGCCGAGCAGGGACTTCCGGAACACGTAGCCGCAGGAGGTGCCGTGCAGGTTGTGTTTGAGCATGAAGCCGGCTCCGCTGCCGCGGAACGTTGTCCGCCACGGCGGTACGCCCCTGTCGCGTAACCCCGCATCGCGGGTTTTCCTGTATCCGAAGGACAGGAGGTCGGGGCGCTCCTCCCCCAGCATGTCCAGGACGAGGGAGAAAGCCTTCGGGAACAGGTAGTCGTCCGCGTCCACGAACTGGACATATTCCTTCCGTGCCATTTCCAGGCCCGTGTTCCTCGCGCCCCCGAGCCCTGCGTTGGGCTGGGCATGGTAGCGTACACGCCCGCCGCCCAGCGAGCGGAGATAGTCTTCCGCCTCGTGTCCCGGCGTGCCGTCGTCTATTACCAAGACTTCCCCGTCGACCTTCCGCTCCAGCCGCAGGACGCTCTCCACGGCGCGCGCGAGGAGGGGGAGCGGCACGTTATAATACGGGATGATGAAACTGACAGACGGCTTGTTCATAGTATTAGCGTTTTACGGGTTCGGGCCGCGACGGAGG
>CAZLLM010000056.1:0-5116 GCA_964560405.1 uncultured Prevotella sp. | reverse complement strand
GCGCAAGGCGGTTTCATTTGGAATTCTGCTTTATGACGCTGTAAGCGTCGTAGACGCCGAGCTCTCCCGCCTTGCTGAGGTCGGCGAAAGCCTTCTCTTTCTGCTCTGTGGCGAGGTACACCAGCGCGCGGTTGAAATAAGCGGAAGCCATCTGCGGGTCGATTTCCACTGCTTTGGAAAAGTCTTCGGCGGCCTGCGGGTAGTCTTTCATTTCGAGGTGCACGCACCCGCGGTTGTAGCGCGCCGCCGCGTTCTCCGGGCTGTTCTCCACCGCCTTGTCCATGTCGGCGAGAGCCGCTTTCCACTCCACCGCGCCGGCATCGGCGGGCTTCCCGCCCCCGCCGTCCGCGCTCCCCGTCTCGGCGAGCTTCATCCTGACCGCGGCGCGCTGCATGTAGGACATGGCCGACGCGGAGTCTGCCACCAGGCACTCGTCCAAGTCGCGCAGGGCGGAGTCGTAATCCCTGACATCGCAGTAGAGAACCGCCCGGGCGAACCTCGCTCCGCCGGACTGCCGGCCGCCGCCGATGCCTTCCGAAAGCCTGTTTATGTCGTCGAATAGCGTCTTGATGTCGTCCTGCGACACTGCGGCGGACTGGCACGTGAGCGTCACCCTCCTCGACGTGAGCCTCTCTCCGTTCCATTTGTCGAGCCCTTCCCAGAAAGCCGCACGCCGCAGGCGGCCGTCCGGCAGCCCTGCGGCGGAGAAGGCGTACATGGGCCGCGCCTTGGCCTCCACATCGCGGTTCTGCACTTTCCCGCGGTAGTCGTTGGCGTATTTCCCGCCCACGTCCTGCTCTTCGTCCACCACTATTTTCTCGTAGTCGTCAATGTTCAGTTCCGTGCGCTTGCGCGTGCTTTTGCTGGCGTAGGTCTTGTTGTTGAAAGTGCGGTCGAGCTGTGCGGCAAGCACCTTTCTCTCATCGCTCAGGGCAGCCTGGCTGTCGCCGGTCTTGCGCAGGCAGCGCGCCCTAAGCTCGTAGCCCGTCCAGAAATGCGGATAGTCGGCGATAACTTTCGACACGTCGTCAATCGCCGCCCGGTAATCGCCCGTCTTCTCGAGAAGGACGGCGCGGTTGAAGAGCGCGAGGAGGTTGTCGGACTCGAGGCGCAGCACGAAGTTGAAGTCCTCTATCGCCTTGTTGTCCTCGCCGACGCGGGCGCGGAGAAGGCCGCGGTTGTAGTGTCCGAGGAAATTGGCGGTGTCTATCCGTAGCGCGCTGTCGTAGTCGTTCATCGCCCCGCGCAGGTCGCGCTGCTGATACCGCACGAGGGCGCGGTTGATATAGCGCCCAGCGACACCGTCCGCACAGGATATGGCTTTCGTGAGGAACGTGTCGGCTTCGGAATACTCCCCGCGGCTGTAGCGTATCATGCCGCGCGCCTCCCAAGCGTCGCCGTCTTCCGGGCTTTTGTCCAGCACCACCTGGAACAAGCTGTCGGCCTGCATGGTGTCTTTCTTTTGCAGCAGCACCTGCGCTTCGATGCTGTAAGCCTTGACATAGGAAGGCCATTGCGCGTTGATGCTGCGCAGCTCGTCAAGCGCGGTGTCGTAGTCCTTAAGCTGGATGCGGCATAAAACGCGGTTGTACCACGACATCTGGTCGTGCGGCTTGCACTCGATGGCCTTTGTGTAGTCGTTTGCGGCCTCGTCGAATTTCTCCTCCTTTATTCTGCAAAGCCCCCGCAGCTGATAGGCGTCCTCAATGAAAGGGTTCAGCCCAATGGCCTCGCCACAGTCGCTTTCCGCTCCGTTGTAGTCTTCGAGGCAGAACTTTGCGACGGCGCGGAAATAGTATGGCTCGTAGAGGTAAGGCTTAGCGTTTATCACTTCGTTGAAGTACTGTATGGAAAGCACATAGTCATCGTAATAGAGCGCGTTGCGCCCTATCATCATCACCCGGTCTGCGTTGATTTGCGCCGCCGCCAACGCGGGGGCTGCGCTTATGAAAAGGAGTATTCTCTTTAACAAAGACGGAAGTTACTGTGGTCAATTCGCTGCGTCCCCGCCTGCGGGAGTCGCTTTCTCACGCCCGGCGGCCGCCTGCGCGTCGCCTTGTCTTGTACTGGCAGCTGTACTTGCCGCGCGCTATCGCGGCGAGCTTGCGCGAAATCATCTGCTTGCGGAGCGGCGACACCGAATCCACGAACATTTCGCCCTCCAAATGGGCGAATTCGTGCTGCATTACGCGCGCCAGGAAGCCGTCCGCCCATTCTTCCCGCTCTTGGAAGTCCATGTCCATATAGCGCACCTTCACCCGCTTAGGACGCGCCACCTTTTCGCGTATGCCCGGTATGCTGAGGCAGCCTTCCTCTAACGTGACCTTTTCATCGCCCGCTTCGAGTATGCGGGCATTGAGATACGCTCTGCGGAAGTCCTTGTATTCCGGGTAGTCGTCGGCAAGCACGCCGAGGTCGATTACCACAACACGCACCGGCAGCCCCACCTGCGGAGCCGCAAGCCCTACTCCGTCGGCATACGCGAGCGTCTCGAACATATTGTCCACAAGCTCCGTCAGACCGGGATAGCCGGGCGTTATGTCGGCCGCCGTCCTGCGGAGAACGGGGTCGCCGTAGATGCATATAGGCAGTTTCATTTTCGTAGCTGTTTCGGTTGCTTTCGCTTCGGGTTCACCTCCGCGATTCCATATAAGACTGCAGAATTATCGTCGCGCTCACTTTGTCTACGAGAGCCTTGTCGCGCCGCGCCATCTTCCGCAGCCCGCCCGCGAGCATCGCCTTGTGCGCCAAGACGGAGGTGAAACGCTCGTCGTAGAACTCCACCGGAACGCAGACTTTCTTCCTCAGTCTTTCCGCGAAAGAGCGCACCCTTGCGGCGTTCTCCGATGGCGAGCCGTCGTTCTGCACCGGCAGCCCCACAACAATGCGCTCCACGTCTTCCTCAGTGGCGTACTTCACGATAAAGTCTGTCAGCAGACGCGATTCGACGGCGGCCAGTCCGCCTGCGACTATTTGCAGCGGGTCGCTCACTGCCACGCCGGAACGCCGCCGTCCGTAATCTATGGAGACAATCCTTCCCATGAGAAAAGGGTCTGTGCAAAGATAGCAAAAGCCGTGCGCAACGCAAAGCCTGCCGCCCCGTTTATAGGATCCGCCGGCGTGTCCGCGCACCCCAGCGGCACGGCCAAAGGCTCATCCCCCCATTGCGGAATGCCGCTTTTGTGCTTCCGACCTTTCGCGAATCAGGGAAAAAACCTTAATTTTGCAGCGCATTACACAAGAAACCCGGGCCAGACTGGATTTGACAGCGGGCAGAAGGCGTATGCAAGCATGCAGTGCGTAGCTGGCTCTCACTATAATCTGAGCTTCCGAAAATTTAACTGGCGGAAACAATTACGCTCTCGCTGCCTGATTGAAGCACAGTAGATCGGGCTTTATCCTTGCGCAAGGCGCAGGGACGAGACACCGCTCCGAAGCCGTTGTTCCGAGGCTCATGGGCGAAGCGGTGCACGGAAATCGGGAATAGTTGCCGGATTGTCCCGCGACGGCGGCGAAAATTCAGCCGGGAATAAGGCGGCAGTCATTTTGCGCAGGCCTCCTGCGTGGTTGCCGCACGAAAATCTCAGGGAGGCTAAGCATGTAGAAGGCATAGGTGTTCCCCGTTTGGACGAGAGTTCGATTCTCTCCTGGTCCACAACGCTCCGCCCGCGGCGCAGTTACGAAGGAGCTTCGCGCTGTCCGCGGGCGGTTTTTCAGCGGCATCTGATTCACCCGTTATCCAAACAGTCCCACAATGAAAGAGATTCAGTTAAAGTACGGCTGCAACCCCAACCAGAAACCATCGCGCATATACATGGAAAACGGGGATATCCCTGTGGAAATACTGAACGGCCGCCCCGGCTACATCAACTTCCTTGACGCCCTCAACGGCTGGCAGCTCGTGAAAGAGCTGAAAGCGGCGACAGGGCTTCCGGCCGCGGCATCATTCAAGCATGTGTCGCCGGCAGGGGCTGCCGTCGGACTTCCGCTGAGCGGCACATTGCGCAGGATATACTTCACCGGCGGCGAGAGAACGCCCCTCTCCGCTCTGGCATGCGCTTACGCCCGTGCGCGGGGGGCGGACAGGATGTCTTCTTACGGCGACTTCGCGGCTCTTAGCGACACGTGCGACGAAGCTACAGCCGCGCTGATCAAGCGCGAGGTGAGCGACGGGGTAATCGCGCCCGGCTACACCCCGGAAGCTCTGGAAATGCTGCGCGAAAAACGGGGCGGCTCCTACAGCATAATCAAGATAAACCCGGAATACTCCCCCGCGCCTACCGAACGCAGGCAGGTGTTCGGCGTGACTTTCGAACAGGGACGCAACAACATCGACCTTGCGGAAGAAGACCTTTTCGCGAACATCCCGACAAAGAACAAAACATTCACGCCGGAAGCGAAACGCGACCTCACAATCGCTCTCATAACGCTGAAATACACGCAAAGCAACTCGGTGTGCTACGCCGCCGACGGGCAGGCGATAGGCATCGGGGCAGGGCAGCAAAGCCGCATACACTGCACGCGCCTCGCGGGAGACAAAGCCGACAAGTGGTGGCTGCGGCAGAACCCGAAAGTGATGGGGCTTCCTTTTAAGGAAGGCATACGCCGCCCTGACCGTGATAACGCCATTGACCTTTACACCGGCGATGAAGCCGGCGACTTGCTGCGCGACGGAGCGTGGCAGGCGTTCTTCACCGAGCGCCCCGAACCGCTCACACGCGAGGAACGCGCCGGGTGGATCGCCCGGAACGCAGGCGTAAGCCTTGGCAGCGACGCTTTCTTCCCTTTCGGCGACAACATAGAGCGCGCCCGCAAAAGCGGCGTGGAATACGTCGCGCAGGCAGGAGGCAGCGTCCGAGACGACCACGTGATCGCGACTTGCGACAAATACGGAATAGCGATGACCTTTACCGGCGTGCGGCTCTTCCACCATTGACCGCCCCGGAAATACACTATACACAAGCAGAAAGGCCGTTTGCGGGAAAACGCGGACTTATGAAACGGGAAGCCGTGCGGTGTCCTCCGGCTTCTTGTCATGCGATTCAAAACCGAACCGTACCATTAAGGCTTCCGCAATCCCATGCCGCAAATGCGGGCCGCCGCAAAACCGAGAGAC
>CAZLLM010000055.1:0-6702 GCA_964560405.1 uncultured Prevotella sp. | reverse complement strand
GTCAATCTGCCGCGGTCATGATTGTCTCTCTTCCCCCGTGAGGATTGCGTTTAGTTCCCTTATAGGTTTTTCGGCTGTCATACGCCTTCTTGTGCGGCTTCGCGTCCGCGTGGAAGGCTGCGCTCTTTCCAAGGCGGCGAAGCCGGCGAAAGTTGTGCCGCAGGGCGCTGACATCATTCCCGTTGTCCGCACGGACGCTTTCCCGAAAAAACAAGCGCAATGACTCTTTTACTGGGGATCATGGAAACGGACCGGTTCGGAAAGGGCGCACAAAGCGGCGGGAGGGGACTCATGCTCGCCGTGAAAATGCCGGAGACAAGCGTCTCCGCTCCATGATTTTTGCAGGCGGGTATTTTACGGAAGGATTTGCGTGCCTTTTATTATGTCGGGTTCTTGCGCCGAAGTTATCACCACGCGGCTGACACCGCGGGCTACGGCGGCAAGGGCGTTCTCTATTTTCGGTATCATTCCTCCGCTGATAATATTCCTCTCTTTTAAGGTCTTGAAATCTTCCTGTCGGATTGCGGGGATGACGCTGTTTTCGTCGCCGGGGTCGCGCAGCACGCCTTTCTTCTCGAAGCAGTACACGAGCGTAACGTTGTAGAGCATGGCCGCCGCCGCGGCTGTCTCCGCCGCGATGGTATCGGCGTTGGTGTTGAGCAACGTGCCGCGGCCGTCGTGCGTTAGCGGTGAGAGGACGGGCGTTATGCCCGCGTCCAGCATGGCGGAAAGCCTGCTGACATCTACCTTGTCAATGTCTCCCACGAAGCCGTAGTCTATTCCATCCGCCTCGCGACGGTGCGAAAGCATTATGCCGCAGTCGGCGCCTGTCATGCCGAGCGCGCAAACGCCTGCGGCCTGGAGCTTCGCCACTATGTTCTTGTTGACGAGCCCGCCGTAGACCATTGTGACGACTTGGAGCGTATTTTTGTCTGTCATGCGGCGGCCGCCGGCCATTTTAGTCTCAATGCCGAGCCTCGTGGCGATTCCGGTGGCAATCCTCCCTCCGCCGTGCACGAGGATCTTTTTTCCTGTGACGGAGGCGAAGAGCCGCAAGAACGCGGCAAGCGCGTCTTCGTCCTCCACGATTCTCCCCCCGGTCTTTACTATGGTGAGCCGTTCTTTCATTTTTCGTTGAATTCCAAATAGGTATAGCCGTACAGCCCAGAACGGTAGTTGTTCAGGAACTCTTCGCCTTCGGCCTCCGTGATGCGCTTTTCCCCGATGGCGTGCTTCACCCAAGATTCCAGACGGCGTATTAACTGCTCAGGGTCGTACTGCACATATTGCAGCACTTCGGCGACGGTTTCTCCCTCGATTACGCGGTCGATTGCGTATCCGTCGCCGGTAACGCTGATGTGTACGGCGTTTGTGTCGCCGAAGAGGTTGTGCATATTGCCAAGTATTTCCTGGTAAGCCCCTACGAGGAACACACCCACGTAGTAGCGTTCGCCTTGCCGCAGCGTGTGGAGCGGCAGGCAGGAGGTCTGCTGCATATAGTTGATGTATTCTGTTATTTTCCCGTCGCTGTCGCACGTTATGTCCTGGAGCGTAACGCTGCGGTCGGGCCTTTCGTCAAGCCTCTCAATCGGCATTACAGGGAAGAGCTGGTCGAGAGCCCACGAATCGGGCAAGCTCTGGAAAAGGGAGAAGTTGCAGATGTATTTGTCGGCCAGAAGGCGGTCGAGCTTGCGGAGCTCTTCGGGCACGTGTTTCTGGCTGTGCACGATGCTGTTGGCCTCGCGCGTGATGCTCCAATATAGGCGTTCTATCTGCGCGCGGGTTTTGAGGTCTACTATCCCGTGGCTGAAAAGGTCGAGGGCTTCTTCGCGTATCTGCTCTGCGTCGTGCCAGTCTTCAAGCATAGACCTTGCGGAGAACTTGTCCCAGATTTCCGCGAGGTCTCTGACGAGGCGGTGGTCTTCCGGGCAGGGGGACCAGTCCTCGCTCATTGCAGGCTGTGTTGCTGTGTCGGTAACTTCGAGCACGAGGACGCTGTGGTGCGCGGTAAGCGAGCGCCCTCCTTCGGTTATTATGTTGGGGTGGGGGATGCCGTTTCTGTCGGAGGCTTCCGTAAAGGTGTAAACACAGTCGTTCACATATTCCTGTATGGAGTAATTCACGGAGCTTTCGCTGTTGCTCGACCGCGTCCCGTCATAGTCTATGCCAAGTCCGCCGCCGCAATCCACGAACTCTATGTTGAAGCCCATGTTGTGGAGCTGCACGTAGAATTGCGAGGCTTCCCGCAAGGCGTTCTGAATGCGCCTTATTTTCGTTATCTGGCTTCCTATGTGAAAATGGATGAGCCGCAGGCAGTTTTCCATGCCTTGCCGCCGGAGTATCTGCGCCGCTTCGAGAAGTTCGCTTGAGTTAAGCCCGAATTTGCTTGCGTCGCCTCCGCTTTCCATCCACTTCCCCGTTCCGGAGGAGGCGAGCTTTATCCTTATGCCTATTGCCGGGCGCACGTTGAGTTTCCGCGCCGTAGCGAATATGAGTTCAAGTTCGTGGAGCTTTTCAACGACGAGGAAGACGCGCTTCCCCATTTTCTGTGCCAGCAAGGCGAGTTCTATGAATCTTTGGTCTTTGTGCCCGTTGCATATCACGAGGCTGTCGGAGTCCATGTTTGTCGCGAGTACAGCGTGCAGCTCCGGCTTCGAGCCGGCTTCGAGTCCGAGGTTGTACCTTTTTCCGTGGCTTATTATCTCTTCCACGACAGGGCGCATCTGGTTTACCTTTACGGGATAGATAATGAAGTGTTCCGCTTTGAAGTCGTATTCCCGGGCGGCTTTCTGGAAACACATGGCGGTCTTCTCTATTCGGTTGTCAAGGATGTCGGGAAAGCGCAGCAATACGGGGGCGGATATGCCGCGTGCTTCAAGTTCGTCCATCACTTCTTTCAGGTCGACTTGGCTGCCGTCTTTTCTTGGGGTCACATAAACGTGTCCTTTCTCGTTTATGCTGAAATAGCTGATGCCCCAGCCGTTTATGTTATACAGTTCGGCGGAGTCTTCAATGCGCCATTTTTTCATTTTTCAGTGTTCGGGGTATGTCCAGTTTTTCAATTATCATTTCTGCCATGCGGCTTACGTCTTTTTTGTTGTAGAGAGGGCTTATTTCCTGCGTATACTGGGCTTTCAGATAGTGCGGTTCACGCTCGGAGAGCTGTTTCCTTACGTATTCGCCGAGTTTATCGGGAGGCGCGCTTTCTAACAGCGGCCTGCGTCCGCGGCTTATGGCGATGTGTTCCAGTATAGTTTCAGCCGAGGCACACAGGTAGACTGTCGTGGCGCGTGAGTTCATGTAGTCCATGTTGTCGAAGAAGCAAGGCGTTCCTCCTCCGCAGGAAACCACGGTGTCTTCGAATTCAGCCACTTCGTGCAGCATGCGCCTTTCAAGCGTGCGGAAGCGCTCCTCCCCGCCGCTTTCGAATATATCGGGTATTTTCGCACGGAAGCGTTTCTCTATATACCAGTCGAGGTCGTAAAAGGCGCGCTCTGTCATTTGCGCGAGGGCTCTCCCTATGGTCGTCTTCCCGACGCACATGTATCCTATGAGGATGATGCATTTCATGGCTTGACAGCTAAGACGGCTTTCTGCGTTTCAATCTCCGCGCTGCATGGGAAATGCGTCTAGCGTGTCCCGGAACGTATGCGGCACGCTTTCTCCCTGTTTCACCAGTGCGGAGTGTCATTGCCTGGCTTTCGTCCGTATGCGGGATGTCTGTTTTTGCTTTGCGTCCTCCGCGCTGACTATTTTCATACAGTCATCATAAGAAAGGCCGGCCGCGTTTTCTTTCTTGTCCTTTGGCAGACGGTAGTTCTTCTTTTTGTACGATATGTAGATGCCGTAAGGGCCGTTCAGAATTTCCATTTCCGGGTCTTCCTCAAATTTCTTTACGAAACGCATGGCGTCGGCTTCGCGCCGGGCGAGAATATGGCTCACGGCCTTGTCAAGTGTGATTTCAAGGGGGTCTTCGTCTTTCGGGAGCGAAACGTACTTGCCGTCATGCTTCACGTAGGCGCCGAAACGCCCTCTGCCGACAGTTACCGTCTTACCCTCGAAATCGCCGAGTGTGCGGGGCAGGCGGAACAGCTCTAAAGCCTCTTCAAGCGTGAGCGTCTCGGTGCTTTGCTCTTTTCTTATCGTGGCGAAGACCGGCTTCTCGCTGTCGCCAGCCTGCCCGATCTGCACCATTGGGCCGTAGCGCCCGATTTTCACGAACACAGGGCGGCCGGATACCGGGTCTGCGCCCAGCTGCCGCTCGCCGGCCTTTGCACTGCCCTTGTCGGCGAGCGTTTTCCTCACTTGCGGCTCGAAGCCCCCATAGAAGTCGTGCATCAGCCCCGTCCATTCCTTTTTGCCTTCAGCCACCTCGTCGAATTGCTTTTCCACGTCGGCCGTGAAGTTGTAATCCATTATTTCGGGAAAATTCGCTTCAAGGAAATCAGTCACCACGATGCCGACATCGGTGGGGAACAGCTTGTTCTTCTCGCCTCCTGCAATTTCGGTTTTCGACGTTTCCGTCACTTTGCCGCCTTTCAGCGTTATGACGGCGTATGTACGCTGCCCGCCCTCCCTATCGCCGCGTATCACGTACTGGCGCTGCTGTATAGTGCTTATTATAGGAGCGTAAGTGGACGGGCGGCCTATGCCGAGTTCCTCCATCTTATGCACGAGGGCGGCCTCGCTGTATCTTGGCGGGTGCTGCGGAAAGCGCTGTGTCGCGGTAATTTCTGTGGCTTCCGGGCGGTCGCCCTCGCTAATCGCGGGGAGCGAGCGGTTTTCGCCGCTCGCGTCTTCGCCGTCGCGTGACTCGCGGTATACTCGCCGGAAGCCGTCAAACTTCACCGATTCGCCGGAAGCCGTGAACCGTTCGTCGCGCCCTTTTATCGCGATGTCGGCAATGGTCTTTTCGATAATGGCATCGCTCATCTGGCAGGCGAGCGTGCGCTGCCAGACGAGTTTGTAGAGACGCTGCGCCTGCGCCGGACCTTCTATCGAACTGTTCCGCATGTCGGTGGGGCGTATGGCCTCGTGCGCTTCTTGCGCGCCTTTCGAATGCGTAGTGTATTTGCGCGGCTTAGAGTATTCTTTTCCTATCGTGCGCGTGATGACGTCTTTGCACGATTCGATGCAGAATGACGACAGGTTGGTGGAGTCGGTGCGCATATATGTTATCAGCCCCGCCTCATACAGTTGCTGCGCGAGGCTCATTGTGCGGGAAACCGGGAATCCGAATTTGCGCGCCGCCTCTTGCTGTAGCGTCGAGGTTGTGAACGGCGGTGCGGGGGTGCGCTTCTGGGGGTGTACGGTTACGCCGCAGATTGTGAATGAGCCGTTCTTGCAGGCCTCGAGGAAGTCCCTCGCGTCATCGGCCGCGGCAAAACGGCGGTTAAGTTCGGCGCGGAAAGTATTGCCGTTGGCGCTGAACTCGGCGGTTATCCGGAAATAGGGGTTCTCGCTGAAATTCTGGATTTCACGTTCGCGTTCCACGATGAGTTTCACCGTCACGCTCTGCACCCTCCCCGCCGAGAGCGACGGCTTCACCTTGCGCCACAGCACGGGCGAGAGCTTGAAGCCCACGATGCGGTCGAGGACGCGCCGCGCCTGCTGCGCGTCGACAAGGTTCAGGTCGATAGGGCGCGGGTTCTTCATCGCGTTGAGGATTGCGGGCTTCGTGATCTCGTGGAAGACTATCCTTCGCGCGTCTTCGATGGAGAGCCCCAGCACTTTGGCCAGATGCCACGAGATGGCCTCCCCCTCGCGGTCTTCGTCGGAAGCCAGCCAGACGTTTTCCGCCGCGGCCGCCGCCGCTTTCAGCCCCTTCACCACAGCGGCCTTGTCTTTCGGTATCTCATATTCAGGCTCGAAAGTGTCGAGGTCTATCCCGAAGTTCTTCTTCTTCAGGTCGCGTATATGCCCGAAAGACGGCATCACCTTGTAGTCGCCGCCGAGGTAATTTTGTATGGTCTTGGCTTTCGCCGGAGATTCGACAATTACGAGGTTCTTCTGCATCGCTTCCTTGCTTTTATATGTACGGGCTGCAAAAGTAGGCAAAATATTCCATGCCTTGCCTCCCGCGGTTTGTTTTAATGCGGCACGGCGCGGCCGCGGCCCGCGGGGCCTCCTCGCAGGCGCGGCGCTTCACGCGAGCCGTCCGCGCAGCATCTCCACCGCCTTCCTTATCGAGGCAAGCCCGAACGCCGCGGGGTCAAGGCTCGCGGAGCTTATCCAGCGCAGCTCCGCCGCGTCGTCGTCAGCTTGCAGGCAGCTCCCCTCAGTAAGGGTGCAGAGGAAAAAACAGTCGGAGGTGGGCACGTCGAAGCCGGAAAACCGGTAGACGTTTGGCAGGGAGAACAAATACTCCGCCTTGCCAACCGCACCCCCCGTCTCTTCCAGCACCTCGCGCCGCAGAGCCTCTTCAAGGCTCTCCCCGGGTTCGGCGAACCCTCCCGGCAGGTCGAGGGTGCCCTTCGCCGGCTCCCGGGCGCGCACCGCGGTGAGAACCCCGCGCCGCGCGTCGGTGATCACCGCCGCCACCGCCGCCGCCGCGTTGAGATAATATACGAAGCCGCACCCGCCGCAGCGCTTGGAGCGGCCGTCATTAATGACGAAGCGGGGCGAGCCGCATCTGGGGCAGTGGGCAAACGCGCCGAGCGGATGTCTTTCTTGCATCTTGCCGTGAGTGAGAAGTCCGGGCGG
>CAZLLM010000054.1:0-6762 GCA_964560405.1 uncultured Prevotella sp. | reverse complement strand
GCGGGGCTGAAATCCGCTTCCGGCGGCGGCGGCTTGCCTCAAAAGTATTAACTTTGCGGGGCACACCTCAAATACGGGATAAAGATGGTCTCTTTCACGATAAGCCTTGCGGCTCTGATAATCGGGTACGCCGTGTACGGGCGCTTCATCGCGGGGATGTTCGGCCCCGACAGCCGCCCAACGCCTGCTTACGCCCGGCGGGACGGCGTGGACTACGTGCCGATGCCCGCGTGGCGCGTGTTCATGATACAGTTCCTGAACATAGCCGGCACGGGTCCCATATTCGGTGCCATAATGGGGGCTCTTTACGGCCCGTCGTCTTTCCTGTGGATTGTGTTCGGGTGCATTTTCGCGGGGGCGGTGCACGACTATTTCTGCGGGATGATTTCCGTGAGGATGGGCGGGGCGTCGCTGCCTGAGATAGTGGGGAGGTATCTGGGCGGTCGGGCGAAGACGGCCGTCCTCGCTTTCACCGTGGCGCTTCTGATACTGGTGGGGGCGGTGTTCGTCAGCTCCCCCGCGTTGCTGCTGAAAGACCTCACCGCCGGCGTACCTTTCATGAGCCTGCACTTCTGGATTGCGGCGATATTCGTGTATTATATAATAGCGACGCTGCTGCCTATCGACAAGATTATAGGCAAGGTTTACCCGCTGTTCGCGCTTGCGCTCCTGGCCATGGCCGCGGGGCTGCTGGCGGCGCTGTACGTGCGGTGGCCCGCGATACCGGAGTTCGCCGACGGGTTCGGGAACATGCACCCCGACAAGGCGGCCAGGCCTGTTTTCCCCTGCCTGTTCATAACGATAGCCTGCGGCGCGATTTCGGGCTTCCACGCCACTCAGAGCCCGCTCATGGCGCGCTGCATGAAGCATGAGAAATACGGGCGGCCGGTGTTCTACGGCGCGATGATAACGGAGGGCGTTGTGGCGCTTATATGGGCCGCCGCGGCGAGCTACTTCTTTTTCGACCCGTCAAGCGGCAACACCGACCTGCGCGTGGCCGCGCCTAAGGTGGTGGAGATAATGAGCCGCGAATGGCTCGGCGCCGTCGGCGGCGTACTGGCCGTGCTCGGCGTGGTGGCGGCCCCGATAACGTCGGGCGACACAGCTTTCCGCTCCGCACGGCTCATAATAGCCGACGCGCTGAAGTATCCGCAGAAGAAGATGCTGCCGCGCATATACATAACGGTGCCTCTCTATGCCTGCGCCCTCGCCCTGCTGCTGTTCAACCTGAGCCGCCCGGACGGCTTCGCCGTGATATGGGGGTATTTCGCGTGGGCCAACCAGACTCTGGCGGTGTTCACGCTTTGGGCGGTTACGGTGTACCTGTCGGTGAACCGCAAGATGTATGTGACAACCCTTGTCCCCGCGCTCTTCATGACGGCGGTGAGCGTAACGTACTTCTGCATCGCCCCCGAATACATGCTGCGCCTGCATGCGGGCGTGTCCTACGCCGTAGGGGCGGTCGCGCTGCTGGCGGCGGCCGTGTGGTTCGCGCTTTGGAAAAGGAGGTGCGCGGGGCGGGGGAACGCGCCTGACGTATAGCCTGAAACGCCTTTGATGCAAGTGGGGAAAATACAAAAACAGATGTTATGAGAAGCCTCAAACAATTGGATACGCTCGAAAGATGCTCGCTGGCATTGGCGGCCGCGCTGCTGCTCTGCCTGCTGCCTTGGCCTTACGGGTTTTACAGCGTGATACGGCTGGCTGTCGCCGTGACAGCCGGCTGCTGGGCGTACACGTTTTTCCGCAAAGGGGAAACGGCCCGCGCCGTAATCGCGGCGGCGACAGCCCTGCTGTTTCAGCCGTTTTTCAAGATTGAGCTCGGACGGCTCACGTGGAACATCGTTGATGTCGCCCTCGCCGCTTGCATCATCCTCTTAATATTCGGCAAGCAATCCGTGAAAGCGCGCGGGGCGGGGCGTATCAAAAAGCATGGGAAATAAGTCGCTGTCAGAATAAACGGTTTATGTCTTTCACGAAATCTCTGCTGAAGCCGCTGGCGGTGCTGCCGGCTCTCGTAATGTCGTTTTCATGCTCGGACGGCTACGACGGGTATTCGGCGATAACGGGGGAGAAGCCAGCCATATTCCCGGATTACACCGACGTTACCGTGCCGGCTAACATCGCGCCGCTGAACTTCAAGTTTCCCGGCGCGGAACGCCTGCGAGCCCGGCTGTTTTCGGGAAACGCGATGCTTTTCGACATAAAAAGTGACTCGGTAGTCGAGTTCCCCCTGAAGAAATGGAGGAAAGCATTAGCCGGCAGCGCGGGGAAGGAGCTGTCGGTAGAACTGACCGTATGGACGGATAAGGATCCCGGCGGCCTCCGTTACAGGCCGTTTTCCGTGAAAGTGTCGCGGGACGAGGCGGACCCATGGATAGCCTACCGCCTTATCCCGCCGGGCTACGAGTTCTGGAAAAGGATGGGCTTGTACCAGCGGGACTTGACGGGCTTTGACGAAGAGCCCATAGTCAAGAACTCCCAGAACAACGGCGGCTGCGTGAACTGCCATAATTTCAGGCGCAATGACCCGGACATGTGGGTCTTCCACGCACGCGGAGAAGGCGGCGGCACTGTCGTAACCTGCAAAGGGACGCCCCGCAAAGTCGCCATCGAAAAAATGGGGCCGCGTAAAGGGGCCACGTATCCGGCGTGGCATCCTTCGGGGCGGTACATCGCCTTCTCCTCGAATGTGACGCGGCAGAATTTCTACGGAGTGAGCCGAGACAAAATCGAGGTGTTCGACACTTCGTCAGACCTGATAATTTATGACGTGCGTAACAACAAGGCGCTCGCCGACCCGCGCTTCAACGAGAACCACAACTGGGAGACTTTCCCGGCTTTCTCCCCCGACGGGAAATACCTCTACTACTGTTCGGCGCATTCGGCCACGGACAGAAGCCACGTGGGGGAAAAGCCCACTTTCTTCCTCGGCCTGAAGTACGCGCTGTGCCGCGTTCCTTTCGATGAGGCCACGGGGAAGCTCGGCGGCCGTGTGGACACGGTGTACAGCGCATACCGCGAAGGCGGAAGCGCGTCTTTCCCGAGAATATCCCCCGACGGGCGCTACCTGCTGTTCACGCTTGCCGAATGCGCCACGTTCCCGATACAGCACGTGGAGGCGGACTTGAAAATGCGCGACCTTGAAACCGGCAAGGACATCGACACGGGAATACTCAACAGCGCTTACAGCGACAGCTACCACTCATGGAGTTCCAACGGCAAATGGATAATGTTCAGCTCGAAAAGAGTCGACGGCCGGTACACGCGGCTGTTCTTCTCCCACTTCGACGGAAAAGGGCGTTTCACAAAGCCTTTTATGCTTCCGCAGGAGAATCCTGACAGCAATACAGCCCGCCTGTACGCATACAATGTCCCCGAATTCATAAAGGGCAGGGCTGTTGTGGACAAAGACGAAATGGCGGAGCTCTTCCGCGTTGAGTAAGGCTAGCGGCTGTATATGAGTGCGGATGATTTCGGACTTCGGAATGCAGCGAAAGGACACCCCTGTGACGACGGGAATTAGCCTCGGCTTTGTGTTGAATTAAACTGTAAACAGCGATGATCAAGCGTTTCCACATATTCCAGATTATAACGGGCATTCCTCTTTTCCTGACGCTGCTGCTTGCGTTTCCTGAAACCATGAAAGGGTTGGAGGAGGACGGCCTGTTCCTTTTCTCCGGCGAGTACATCGCGGGCGTGTTGGCGCGTCCGCAAGGGATGGCAAGCCTGATTGCGAATTACGCCGAACAGTTTTTCTCCGCAGCTGCGGTGGGACCGCTTGTGTACACGCTGCTCATTCTGGCATCGGCGGGGATCTTACGCATAGCGTTGCGGAAAACCGGGAAAGGCGGCCTTGAATGGCTGGCGGTTCTGCCTGCCCCGCTAATCATGCTTTTCAGGTTTCCCGATTTGATGCCATCTCTGTCGTTCTTATTTTTCGCGCTGGCATTCTGCGGCTTCGTGTCGCTGAAAAACGCCGCCGTGCGATGCGCATACGCGCTTGCGCTTCCTGTATTGGCTTTCATGTTCGTGCCGTGGGCTGCTATGGCATTGCTGTTTCTCGGCTTTTCGCTTATTGAGCTTCTGGTTCACAAGAAAAAGATCGCCGCGTGTGTAATGCTTATTGCAGTGTGCGAAAGCCTGATTGTCCCTTCGCTGTGGTCTGACTTCGTGGATTTCATACCTTTCGACAGCCGCCCGCTCGGAGGGTTTGGTGAGGAGATAACTTTCGGAGTGGCACTTACATACGCGGCCACGGCCGCCGTTCTCTCATGCCCGGTGTCCTTTTCCCCCAAGAAGTGGGTAGGTTTTGCTGTCGTAGGCACTTTTTCAGCGTTTTGCTGTATCTCTTTGGCCACGGACGGACTGCACACTGACGTGGAAAGGCTGCAGAAAGTGGCTCATATGGCTGACAAAAAGGACTGGTCAGGGATTCTGCTTGAATTGTCGCCGGAGGATTGCAGGCGCAACAAAGCATACATGTGTTATTCAATGCTCGCAGAAAGCGCTCTCGGCTCATTTCCGCACAACCTGATGAACTATTCCGTAAATGATCCCGAAAGTTTTCTTTTCCGCCGTGAGAAAAACCTATACCTTCTGAATTTCAACCGCCAGTTTTTCGAAAACATAGGGGTTTGGGACGAGGCTTTCAGGCAGGCTTTCGAATATGGGGTAAACTCGCGTGAGAACGAGTGCTTCAAGTCGCTGCGCTTCAAGACCGATTACGCCCTTGCCTCACGCGATCTGGGTACGGCAGAGAAATACATAAGCCTCCTGCGGCTTTCCAGCGCGAACGGTGCATGGGCCGCCGTACGCGCCGCCCGGCTTGATTCCCTTAAACGTGCCGCTCCTGCTGAACATCCTTATCGGAGCGACACTTTCGTAGACGCATATCCTATTCCCTCAACGATGATACGGCTTTTGGAGAGAGACAGGAAAAACAGGAAAGTGCTGGATTACCTTTTGTGCGGCCTGCTTTTGCAGAAAGAGGTGGACAAATTCGGTATCGTGCTGAAAGAATTCAACCTCTACGATGACGAGGGGCTTCCGCGCCTGTATGCCGAGGCGGCAGTGGCTCTTTCTTTCAAGGATTCTACAGTGCGGCAATTGGACAATTACAACCCGGAATTGGAAAGCCAATATGCGGATTTCGTGAACAGGGCGCGGAACGGAGAGGACTGCACTGCTTACACGGGAACTTACTGGTATTATTTGGCATTCGCGCATTTGCCGGAGAACAAAGACACACCGCAGAGATGAGAAAGAAAACGAGAAGGAAGGCGGCGGTGATTGCGGCTGCTGCGTTGGCGGCATCAGCGCTTTCAGGCGCGTATGTTTTCTGCGCGCCGCTTTTGCGCGGCAGCGGCAAGGATTGCGTCGCTTACGTTTATGTGCGTTCCGGCGACACTTTCAACGAGGTTCTTTCCCAGCTGGACACTCTCGTGGCGTGGCCGCAGCGGGCGGGGCTGATGATTTTGTCGAAAGCGGCGGGCGGTAACGGCAACGTGCATACGGGGCGTTACGCCGTGAATGCCGATGACAACGCGATAAGTTTTTTCCGCGCGTTGAAAGGCGGGCTGCAAGAGCCCGTAAGCATAACAATACCGCAGGTGAGGACTATGAACGCCCTCGCAGGCTATTTGAGCGCGCGTCTTATGATAGATTCGGCGGAGTTCGTCCGTTTTGTGTCGGATTCTGCTAAAATGGCGGCTTACGGGGTGGATACGGCGAATGCGTACTGTCTGTTCGTTCCCGACACGTACCAAGTGTATTGGGATGTAGCTGTCAAAGATTTCTTGAAGCGGATGAAGCGGGAGGCCGACGGCTTTTGGACTGACGAGCGCCTGCAAAAGGCGGCCGCCATACCTTTGAAGCCGGCGGAGGTCTGCACGCTGGCTTCCATAGTGGACGAGGAAACGGCTGACAAGGGTGAAAAGAACGACATAGCCGGAATGTACATCAACAGGCTGCGCAAAGGCATACCCTTGCAGGCTGACCCGACGATAAAGTTCGCGCACCGCGACTTTGCCCTGCGTCGGATATACCATAAACTCTTGAAGATTGACAGCCCGTACAACACTTACAGAAACATCGGGCTTCCTCCCGGGCCTATCCGCATAGCGAGTGTCGAGGCCATCGAAGCCGTGCTGAACTACACTCGTCATTCTTATCTTTATATGTGCGCCAAAGAGGATTTTTCGGGGACGCACCGTTTCGCCCGTACTTACGCGGAGCATCTGGCAAATGCTAAGCGTTACAGCAAGGCGTTGGACAAAAGAGGAATAAAGTGAATGGATACTTTGGGCGTTTATACAATCACTCTTGCGGCGATGCGTTTCCCCGCCCACATAGGAGTGGACGAGGAAGAGCGTGCCGCTGAAACCGAAATAAGAGTGGACGTTTCCGCTGAAGCCGCCGCGCAACCCGAAGCTTTCATCGGCGACGAGCCAGACGGAGCGCCCGACTATGCCGCAGTTTTCCGGGCGGTTCTGCGTGTGTCAGAAGAGCCGGTCCGCCTGCTTGAGCGTTTCGCTTTCAAGGCGGCCTGTGCCGTGATGGCCGTTGATGAAAGGTTGCTCTCGGTAAATGTTACGGTAACAAAACTTAATCCCCCCTTACAGGCCGGAGGGCTGCAAGCCTCTGTGTCATTCCGCCTTTCACACGAGCAATACATACGCCTGCGTCCCGGAAACGAACACACACATTAGAACGCTGCTTAGCGTGCTCCGACGTTGCGGAAATCACGCCTGTTGTATTTTA
>CAZLLM010000053.1:0-6862 GCA_964560405.1 uncultured Prevotella sp. | reverse complement strand
TGTCTTATAAGAGAGTTGACATGAGATTATAAGACAATTGGCATTTTATTATAACTGTTGATTATCAATAAGTTATAAAACCTGTTTCAAGAGGGCTCGCAGACGCTGTTTTGAGGCGGATTCCGGCGGCCTTCAAAGGGGCGCGGATGCTGGAAAAGGCAACCGCGGCCGCCGCCGTCCCCGCCCCGCCGCGCTGATTGCTGTCCGGCGCGGCGCGCTTCCGCGGGAATCGTTACTTTTGCAGGCGGGACACGCTTGCGATATGCGGATAGACATAATAACCGTGCTGCCGGAGATGCTCGAGGGGTTCGTGAACCTCTCCATCCTCGCCCGCGCCAGAAAGAAAGGGCTGGCGGAAATCCGCCTGCACAACCTGCGCGACTACACCTCCGACAGGCACCGCCGCGTGGACGACTACCCTTTCGGCGGGTTCTCCGGCATGGTGATGCAGTGCCAGCCCGTCGACAGCTGCGTCTCCGCGCTGAAAAGGGAGAGGGACTACGACGAGGTGGTGTTCACCACGCCCGACGGCGAGCCGTTCAACCAAAGGATGGCCAACGAGATGTCGCAGCTCGGCAACATCATCATACTCTGCGGGCATTACAAAGGCGTAGACCACCGCATACGCGAGCACATCGTCACGCGGGAGGTCAGCATAGGCGACTTCGTCCTCACGGGCGGCGAGCTCGCCGCGGCGGTCATGGCCGACGCCATCGTAAGGCTCATTCCCGGAGTGATAGGCGACGCGCAAAGCGCCCTCTCCGACTCTTTCCAGGACGGGCTGCTCTCCGCGCCCGTCTACACCCGCCCCGCCGACTACAAGGGCTGGAAGGTGCCCGACGTGCTGCTGAGCGGGCACGGCGCGCGCATCAAGGACTGGGAGATGGAGCAGGCTATGGAGCGCACACGCCGCCTCCGCCCCGACCTCCTCAAAGGAAAATAGGCGCCGCGCCCGCGCGGAATGAAATGAAAACGCTATTTTTGCACTCCGCCGCGCAGCCCGCCCCGCAGGGAACGCCGGGCGGAGGGAGCGCGGAACGGGAAACAACAAGCACTGACAGATGGACATCAAAATGGAAAGCGCCGGCAAGGCGAGCGCCCTGATGACGGTGAGCGTAAAAGCCGCCGACTACGCCGACAGCCTGGAGAAATCGCTGAAAGCGTGCCGCCGCAAGGCGCAGATGAAAGGCTTCAGGCCGGGCTGCGTGCCGATGAGCATAGTGAAAAGGCTCTACGGGCCGTCCCTTAAGGCAGAGGAGGTATCAAAGGCTGTGGACAAGGCCGTCGGCGACTACCTCGACGAACACAAGACAGGCATACTGGGGCACATTCTCGAGAACGAAGGCCAGAAGCCGCAGGACTACGTGAACGGCGAGGACTTCGAGTTCCTTTTCGACATCGCCCTCGCGCCCGTCTTCACAATAGAGCTCACGGCCGAAGACAGGCTGCCGTATTACGACATCGTGGTGAGCGACGAGCTCGTCAGCAGGCGGACGGATGAAATCGCCCTCGCGCGCGGCAGGTTCGAACAGGCCGACAGCTACGCCGAAGGCGGGTACATCAAAGGCGACCTCGCGGAGCTCAGCCCCGCAGAGGGAGAGGAGCCCCTAAAAGTGAGCGGCGCGGTGGTCTCGCCCGAATACGTAAGCGACGAGGAGCAGAGGAAACTGCTCGCCGGCGCGAGGAAAGGCGGCACGCTCACAGTAGTCCCCGCAAAGATGTACGGCAGCGGCGCGCAGCTGGCCTCGATGCTGAAAGTGAAGCCCGAAGAAGCCGCGCGGCACACGGGCGCGTTCGCCTACACGGTGACCGAAATCAACCGCCGCGTGCCCGCCGCGCTCGACCAGGAGCTTTTCGACAGCGTGCTCGGCAAAGGGCAGGCCGCCAGCGAAGAGGAATTCCGCGCCAAGATACGCGGAGGCATGGAGGCCGCAAACCTGACGAACAGCGACTACAAGTTCCTCATGGACCTCCAAGACTACGCCCTCGACAAAGCCGGCGGCATGGAATTCTCCGAACCCCTGCTCAAACGGCTCATGAAAGAGAACAACCCGGACAAGGACGACAAGTTCATCGACGACAGCTACCCCGCCGCGATACGCGGGCTTAAATGGCGGGAGGTGAAAAGCCGCCTCGCAGTCCAGGCGGGAGTGAAAGTTGGGGACGACGACGTAAGAGAGGCCGCCCGCCGCGCCGCGCGGGAGCAGTTCGCGCAGTACGGCATGACGCTGCCCGGCGACGTGATCGAGAAGTACGCCCGCGAAAGCCTCGCCAAGAAAGAGCAGGTGGACAGGTTCGTCGACGAAGTGATCGACGCCAAGCTGATAAGCGCCTACAAGGGCATTGTGACGCTTGAACGCAAAAGCGTGACCCCCGACGAATTCAACGGCCTCCTCACCGTAAAATAAGCCGGCGGCGCAAATTATCATTGAGAAACATGGACGATTTCAGGAAATACGCCACGCGGCATCTCGGGATGAGCGGCATGACGATTGACAGTGTGGTGAAAGCGGAGAACCAATACCTCAATCCGTATATATTGGAGGAGCGCCAGCTGAATGTGACGCAGATGGACGTGTTCTCGCGGCTCATGATGGACAGGATAATCTTCCTCGGTACGCCGATTGACGACTACACGGCCAACACGCTGCAGGCGCAGCTGCTCTACCTCGATTCGTGCGACCCGGGCAAGGACATATCCATTTACATCAACTCTCCGGGAGGATCGGTGTACGCCGGGCTGGGGATTTACGACACGATGCAGTTCATAGGCTGCGACATCGCGACAATCTGCACGGGCATGGCAGCCTCGATGGCCGCCGTGCTGCTTGTAGCAGGCGCGCAAGGCAAGCGCTCCGCGCTCAGACACAGCCGGGTGATGATACACCAGCCGATGGGCGGCGCGCAAGGGCAGGCTTCCGACATAGAAATCACCGCGAAGGAGATACAGAAGCTGAAAAAGGAACTGTACACGATTATCGCCGACCATTCGCACACGCCTTACGACAAGGTGTGGGCCGACTCAGACCGCGACTACTGGATGACTTCGCAGGAAGCGCTTGATTACGGCATGATAGACAAAGTGCTTGAACGCAAGAAAGATGGCGGCGAACAGGAAAGGTGAGAACCAGTGTTCGTTCTGCGGGAGGAAAGAAAGCGAAGTGAGCATTCTCCTTTCGGGGAAAAGCGGGTACATCTGCGACGACTGCCTGCGGATGGGCGTGCGCATCTGCGACGAAACGCTGCATTCGCACGACGCCGAAGCGGAGCGGGAAGAGGAGCTGCCGCCCGTGCCCAAGCCGAAGGAAATAAAAGAATACCTCGACCAGTACGTGATAGGGCAGGACGAAGCGAAGAAGACCCTCGCCGTAGCCGTGTACAACCACTACAAGCGGCTGACGCAGCCGGCGGAGGACGATTCCGTAGAGATAGAGAAGTCGAACATCCTGATGCTCGGGCCGACAGGCACGGGCAAGACGCTGCTCGCGAGGACGGTGTCGCGCCTGCTCAGCGTGCCGTTCACAATAGTCGACGCAACCGTGTTCACCGAAGCCGGGTACGTTGGAGAAGACGTGGAAAGCATACTCTCGCGCCTGCTGCAGGCCGCCTCTTATAATGTGAAGCTGGCGGAGCGCGGCATCGTGTTCATTGACGAAATCGACAAGGTGGCGCGCAAGGGCGACAACCCTTCGATTACGCGGGATGTAAGCGGAGAAGGGGTGCAGCAAAGCATGCTCAAGCTGCTTGAAGGCACCGTAGTGAACGTCCCGCCCGAAGGCGGGCGCAAGCATCCGGAACAGAAATACGTCCAGATTGACACGAAGAACATACTTTTCATCTGCGGCGGCGCGTTCAACGGGATAGAGAAAAGGATAGCCCAAAGGCTGAACACGCATGTTGTGGGTTACAACTCAGTGCAGAACCAGATGAAGGTAGACAAGGAGAACCTGATGCAGTACGTAACCCCGCAGGACGTGAAATCTTTCGGGCTGATACCCGAAATGGTGGGACGCCTGCCGGTAATCGCCCACCTTGACCCTCTCGGCAAGAATGCCTTGCGGCGCATACTGACCGAGCCTAAAAACTCCATAATAAAGCAGTACGCCAAGTTGTTCCGCATGGACGGCGTGGAGCTGCGGTTCGAAGAAAAGACACTCGACTTCTTCGTGGAAAAAACTTTGGAATACAAACTCGGGGCGCGAGGCCTGCGGTCAATAGTGGAAACCGTGATGAACGACGCGATGTTCGAAATCCCATCGAAAAAGATAAAGCGCTTCACCGTCAGGCCAGAGTATGCCAAAGAGCAGCTTGCCAAGTCGAACAGGCTGAATCCTCCGCCGATGAAAAAAGCCGTCTGACCCGCCGTGTCGTCAAAGGACGCGGGAGCGGTAATCTTGGAAGTTCCATTCTTGCTGCCGCCTGCCGGAAAGGAGGAAGCAGGCCGGAAATGCGTCGGGCTTATTTCCCGGCAAACAGGAAAGACACAAAAATGCGTCTGGCTTTCTTTCAGGCGGGACGGAACGGCGCGAAAACGTGTCCTGCATCAGGCTCATGCGGCTTCACGCTCCCCTCTGTTTTTTAACGCGCTTTTCATCTTGAATAAAAACATTTGATTATTTTTGTTTTATGACGGAAAGACGGACACAAAACATGGCGGATGAGATTAACCTGACGGAACAGTTGAAACACTATTTCGGCTTCGACACATTCAAGGGCGACCAGGAAGACATAATACGCAACGTCATCGCGGGCAACGACACCTTTGTCCTCATGCCGACCGGCGGAGGCAAGTCGCTTTGCTACCAGCTCCCTTCGATGCTGATGAAAGGCACGGCCATCGTCATTTCGCCTCTGATTGCCCTAATGAAAAACCAGGTTGACGCGATGCGCAACATAAGCGAGCAGAACGGCATTGCCCATTTCGTCAACTCCATGCTCAACAAGGCTGCTATAGAACAAGTGAAGGAAGACATCGTCTCCGGCAAGACGAAACTTCTGTACGTCGCCCCCGAATCTCTTGCGAAAGGCGAGAACATAGAGTTCCTGCGTTCCATAAATATCTCTTTCTACGCCGTTGACGAGGCGCATTGCATATCTGAATGGGGGCATGACTTCCGGCCAGAGTACCGGCACATACGGTCGGTAATCGAAGAGATAGGCCGCGCACCCATCATCGCCCTCACCGCCACCGCCACCGATAAGGTGCGCAACGACATAAAACGGAACCTCGGCATTGTCGGCGCTAAAGACTTCAAAAGCTCGTTTAACCGCCCCAACCTTTATTACGAGATAAGGCCGAAAAACAAGGACTGCGAAAAGGAAATCATCAGGTTCATAAAGCAAAACGCAGGGGAAAGCGGCATAATCTACTGCCTCTCGCGAAAGAAAGTTGAAGAACTCGCCGAGACGCTCCGGGCAAACGACATCAGAGCCGAAGCCTACCATGCCGGCATGGAAGCGGCGGCACGCACGGCCACGCAAGACAACTTTCTGATGGAGAAAATTGACGTAATCGTCGCCACAATCGCTTTCGGCATGGGTATAGACAAGCCTGACGTAAGATTCGTGATACATTACAACATTCCTAAAAGCCTTGAAGAATATTACCAAGAAACCGGACGCGCCGGACGTGACGGTCGCAAGGGGGAATGCATAGCCTTTTATTCGCAGAAAGACATACGCAAGCTCGAAAAACTCATGGAGGGCAAGCCCGTCGCCGAACAGGACATCGGACGGCGGCTGCTGTGCGAAATCGCCGCATACGCCGAAAGCTCCGTCTGCCGCCACAAGCTGCTGCTACACTACTTCGGCGAAAAGTACGAAGAAGACAACTGCGGAAACTGTGACAACTGTATGCACCCCAAGACCAAGACGGAGGCGCAGGAACACCTGCTCAACGTGCTCGCCGCCATTCGCGCCACAAAGGAGAACTTCCGCGAGAACTATATCAAGGACATCCTGCTCGGAAACGAAACAGAAGAGATACTCGTTCACCGCCACGACAAGCTCGAAGTTTTCGGAGCAGAGGAAGAGGCGGACGAAAGCCTTCTCAATGCCGTAATAAACCAGGCGGTACTGGCGGAATACATCGTTAAGAACATAGAGGACTACGGGGTGCTCAAGCTCACCGACAAAGCAAACAAGTTCATCAAAAAACCGACATCGTTTATGATAACAAAAGACAACAAGTTCAACGAAGAAGACCCAGCCCCCCACAGCGGGGAGATCAACGCTGTAGACCTGACGCTTTACCAGATGTTGCGCGACCTGCGAAAGCATCTCTCAAAAGAGCTTGGCATACCGCCTTACGTCATCTTCCAAGACATTTCCTTAGAAGCAATGGCTACCACATACCCTGAAACATTTGAGGAACTGCAGAACGTACCGGGTGTGGGCGCTGGAAAAGCCAAGCGCTACGGAAAGGAATTCTGCGAACTGATAAAGCGGCATTGCAAGGAAAACGAAATAGAACGTCCGGAAGACATGAGAGTGCGCATGGTGGCCAACAAGTCGAAGCTCAAAATCTCCATCATCCACGCTATTGACCACAAGATAGATCTCAACGACATAGCCATGACCAACGGGATCGAGTTCGGCGAACTCCTTGACGAGATGGAGGCTATCGTGTTCTCCGGCACAAGGATAAACATCGACTACTTCCTTTATGACAACATAGACGATGACCGCATAGACGAGGCCTACTCCTATTTCAAAAATTCGGAAACTGACTCCATACAAGAAGCCGTTGAAGCACTTGGTGATGACTACTCCGAAGAGGAAATCAGGCTCGTGAGGATAAAGTTTATGTCCGAAATGGCCAACTGACGCTCCATGGTGCGGCAGAAGCCTCCACCTTTTCACG
>CAZLLM010000052.1:0-6946 GCA_964560405.1 uncultured Prevotella sp. | reverse complement strand
GGAAAATGCGCCGGACGGGCGGGAAAACGCCGGAAGCCGGCGGCTCAAACGCCCCTCGGCAGCCGCAAACGGAAGCGCGCGCCCGCGCAGGCGGTCATTGCTTGCGCGCGGTGTCGAGGCGCAGGAAGATGAACAGCAGGAGCGTGAAGCCCCACAGCGAGGAGCCGCCGTAGCTGAAAAACGGCAGGGGGATTCCGATGACGGGGGTGAGCCCGATCACCATCCCTATGTTGACGAACACGTGGAAGAACAGGATGCTGAGCACGCAGTAGCCGTAGATCCTGCTGAAGGCGCTTGTCTGCCTTTCGGCTAGCCGTATGAGCCGCAGGATGAGGGCGAGGTAGATGAGGAGCACTGCGGCCGAGCCGGCGAATCCTTTCTCTTCGCCCACGGTGCAGAAGATGAAGTCGGTGTCTTGCTCCGGCACGTATTTCAGCTTTGTCTGCGTGCCGTTCAGCAGCCCTTTGCCCCACAGCCCTCCCGAGCCTATCGCCACCTTGCTCTGGTTTACGTTGTATCCGGCGCCGGTGAGGTCCTGCTCCATTCCGAGCAGGACTTTCACCCGCTGCTGCTGGTGCGGCTGCAGTACGCGGTTCATGAGGTGTCCTGTGGAGAAGAAGAAGGCTACGGAGAGCGCCGCGAAGCCTGCGATGACGGCTAATCTCACGTTGCGGGAATAGGCGGCCTGCGTGAGCAGGTAGGCGGCGGCGGCGGCGATCACAGCCAGTAGCGCGATGCCTACGTCGAAAGGCAGGACGAAGCGCGAGAACAGGTACGACATCAGTGCCGCGCCTCCGCCGAGAAGGAAGATGCGCCGGCTGTGCGCCTTTTCAGCGCAGGAGGTGAAGGCGAGAGCCGCCGTGAAAAACCAGATGAGCAGGAAGACCGCGAACTCGCTTACCGAGGTTTCCGTGCCGGGCACGGTGTCGCCGCTGAAGCGCACCCCTACGATGAAGAAGAGGACGGCGGCGAAAATGGCGAACAGCACGCTGCCGTTCATCCCCTCGCGGTAGAACATAAGGAGGAAGGCCATGTAGACGAGGGCGGAGCCTGTCTCTTTCTCTGCCACGATGAGCGCCATCGGCAGCAGCATCAGGCCGAGCGCCTTGAGGAAATCGTGCGGGCGGCGCAGACTGAAGCCGTATGTCCCCATGAGCTTCGCCAGGGCTAAGGCTGTGGCGCTCTTGGCGAACTCGGCAGGCTGCAGGCTCAGGCTTCCTATTCTTATCCATGAGAATGAGCCTTTCACGTCGGAGGCCAGGAAGGGCGTGACCAGCAGGAGGAGCATGAGCGTTATGTAGGCGAAATAGGCGAAGGCTCCGTAGAGCTTGTCGTCGAGCATAAGCAGCACGAAAGCCAGCCCTACCGAACAGCACACCCAGACGAGCTGCTTGCCGGAGCGTGTGGCGAAGCTGAAGAAGTCCGTCTGCCCGTACTCGTAGCTTGCGCAGCATACGCTCACCCATCCCAGCACAAGCAGGAGGATGTAAAGGCCTGCCGTGAGCCAGTCGAGCCTGCGCAGCGCCGAGGCCGCCCTAACGTTCCCCAGCGCCATAAGAGATGTGTTTTTCGCGGATCGCCTCCGCCAGCGCCTCCCCTTGCTCCGACAGCTTCCCGTTGAGGTACTGTTCCATTATGAGCCTGCCGACAGGCACTCCGTAATGCGCCCCGAACCCGCCGTTTTCAACGTACACGGCAACGGCGATGCGCGGGCTGTCCATGGGCGCGAAGCCTATGAAGGCGGAGTGGTCCTGCCCTTTGTTCTGCGCCGTCCCGGTCTTGCCGCACACTTCGACGCCCGGAATGCCGGCGGCGCGGCAGGTGCCGCCGAGAACGGCGCGCCTCATGCCCGCGACGACGTATTCGTAGTATTTCCTCTCCACCATGGTGTAGCGGCGCGACGTGCGGAGGCTGTCAGGCCCGCTTCCCTCCGCTTTCCGCACGACGTGCGGGGTGACGAAATACCCGCGGTTGGCTATCGTCGCCGCGAGGTTGGCGATCTGCAGCGGCGTGGCCGTCACTTCGCCCTGCCCTATGGCGTCGCTTATCACGGTAATGCCGTTCCAGCTTTTGCGGTAGTGCTTGTCGTAGTATTCGGCGTTGGGGATCATGCCTCTCCGCTCTCCGGGCAGGTCGATGCCTAACTTGTAGCCATATCCCATAGAGACCATGTAGTCTTTCCATACTGTCATCGCGTTCTGCACGCTGCCGTAACGCCGCCGTGCGCTCATCATGCGGTTGAAGCCCTGCGAAAAATAGGCGTTGCACGAAGTCGCCATTGCGGGTATCAGTGAAACGGGGGAAGCGTGCCCGTGACATTTCTGGAAGAAACGCCCGTAGCGGAAGCCGTGGTAGCAAGGGAACTGCGTGTCTGCGGTGATGAGCCCCTCTTGCATGAAAGTGAGAGCCTGCGAGGGCTTGAAAGTGGAGCCGGGCGGGTACTGTCCGCTGATTGAGCGGTTGAGCAACGGCTTGAAAGGGTCTTTGCTTAGCGCGAGGTGGTTCTTCCCCCTGTCCCTTCCCGCCAAGAGGCGCGGGTCGTATGAAGGGGAGGAAACCATGCAGAGCACTTCGCCCGTGGCCGGCTCTATGGCGACGACTGAGCCTATCTTGCCTTCCATGAGCCGTTCCCCCAAAGTCTGAAGGCTGAGGTCGATGCTTAATTCAAGGTTGCTGCCGGGCTTCGCGCTGCGGTCGGCCGCGCCGTCCATATACCTTCCTTTAATCCGCCCGTGTACGTCGCGCAGGAATATCTGCATCCCTTTTTCGCCTCTCAGCTGTTTTTCATACGACTTCTCGACGCCTGTCTTCCCTATCAGGTCGCCCGGACGGTAGTAGCCGTCTTCGTCGATGTCTTGCTGCGAGACTTCGCCGACATCTCCGAGTATATGCGCCGCCGCGCTGCAAGCGTACCGGCGGATGGTTCTGCGTTCAACGTAAAAGCCTTTGAACTTGAACAGTTTTTCTTCGAACTGCGAAAATTCCCTTGCCGGTATCTGGCTTAGGAACAGCTGTTCGGTGTGGCGCGAGTAGCCGGGGTTTTTAGCGTTGTCTTTTATTTCGAGCATCCGCGCTATGTAAAATTCTTTTGAGATGCCGAGCGTCCTGCAAAAGCCGAGCGTGTCGATCCCGCGCTGTTCGTTCATGACAACGTTCAAGTTGTAGGACGGCTCGTTGTAAACGAGAAGTTTCCCGTTGCGGTCGGTGATGAGCCCCCGCGAGGGGTACTGCATTTTTTTGAGGAAGGCGTTAGAGTCGGCGTTCTTCTTGTAGTCGTCGTTCAGGATCTGCAAGGCGAAAAGACGTGCAATGTAAATAAGCACGACCGCGACCGCCATCCCGCCGATTACGTATTTCCTGTTTTCAAGGCTGCCGCTGCTCATTCGGTTGTTTCCTTTCCGCTTGTCCTGACGCTTTCAATCGCGGCTATTATCAGAACAGTAAGCGCCGAACTTCCGCCCGCGCTTATAAGCAAGTCTTGCCAGTTGAAGAAAGAGAATGACTCTAACGCGAAGAAAACAGTCTCGCAGAAAACCACGCAAACTGCGGCGTAGCGGATATACGCCCACCTGCCCATCTTGCCGGATGACGAATTTATTTTCAGAAGCCAAGGCTGCACCATCGCCGTCACGGTGAGCGAGGCCGACGCCACGCCGAGAGTGTTCGTGAAGATGTCGGCGGCAAAGCCGAGCGCGAAGCTCCACAGCAGCATCGCGGAACGGGAAGACCCGGCGGGGAACAGGATTACGAAATAGACGGCGATGAAAGGCGTGGCATACCCCATTATATGCATATGGTCGAACACAAGCGCTTGCAAAGCGAGCAGAAGAAGAAACCATCCGAGCCTTTTTAAGGAAGCGCCTGTCATGCGTTGTGCTTTTAATCCTGGAAATCTTTGATGTCAGGTGCGCAAGCCCGTCTGTCTGACGGAAAGCGGGAACTCCCCGTAAACAGAGCCATGTATCTCTGTATGCCTGACATGTTTCTTTCCCTCTCTTTCATTCTTTCCCGGTGTTGTCAGAAACCGCCCGCCTCCGCTTCGGCGGCGTGTATGCGCAGCGTGTCAATACGGGGCTTGTCGCGGTTTGCCGCCACGCAAACGTCGCGCAGCGTGGCGAATTCGGTCGCAAGGTTCACTCTCGCGCTGAAAGACATCCCGTCACGCGAGTTCTCCACGGACATTATCCTCCCGACGAACAGGCCGGGGGGGAAGACCGACGAATACCCGCTTGTTTCCACGTAGTCCCCTGCCTTGATTGCCGCGTATTTCGGTATGTCGTTAAGGTACGCGACAAGGGGATTCCCCCCGTCCCAGTTAAGGTATCCGAAGAAGCTGCTGCCCCTTATGCGGCAGCTTATGCTCGACTTGCTGTTCAACACCGGCAATACAAGGCTGTAGTGCGTGCCTGCAAGGTACACTATCCCCACTATTCCGCCGCCGCCTACAACGCCCATTTCGGAACGTACGCCGTCGGCTTCCCCTTTGTCTATAACAATGTAGTTGTCGGTTTTTGTAACAGAATTTGAAGTTACCGTCGCTGGTATGATGTCGTACCCTTTGAGCGCGTCGCGCTGCTTTTTGTCGATTGCATCCGAATCCTCCCCTAAGCGCCGCAAAGCATCCCGCAGTCCGCTTACTTGCTTTTGGAGCATTACGTTACGCATTGTGAGGTCTTTGTTTACGTCCGCCAGATGTATGTACGCCATAATGTCGGAGTATTTCCGGTCTGCCGCGGCGGCAAAGGTGTTCGCCGAAGTGAGCCATACGCTGGCCTGATAGTCGTTGAACCGGAAGAGCATCGTCAGGCTTGCGCTTTCGAGCGCAAGGAAAACGAGCCAGTGTAAATGTTTTTTTATGAACTCTATCAGGTTGTGCATTCTTCGGCTGTTTGTCGCACCGCCCTGTGCGCATTAATGGTTAGAGGAATGTAATGCAAGGCTTCCTCTAACCATTTGTCCTTCTGCCGCAAATCAAGGCTTCCCCGCTGTATGCAAGGCTACCTCATCAGGAAAGAGTAGCGGTTTACGTTTTCGAGAGCCACGCCCGTGCCTTTTGCTACGCACAGCAAAGGGTCTTTCGCCACGTGGAACTTGATGTTTATCTTGTCGGTGAGGCGTTTGTCCAGCCCGCGCAGCAAAGCTCCGCCGCCTGTAATGTATATGCCGTTTTTCACGATGTCGGCATAGATTTCCGGCGGGGTGTTTTCGAGCGCGTTAAGCACGGCCGCCTCTATCTTAGCGATGCTTTTTTCAAGGCAGTGCGCTATTTCCTGATAGCACACAGGAACCTGCATCGGGAGAGCCGTTATCCTGTTAGGGCCGTTCACAACGTAGTCTTCCGGCCCTTGGTCGCCCAAGTCGGTCAGCGCGCTCCCCACATGCATTTTTATGCGCTCGGCCATTCTTTCGCTTACTTTCACGTTGTGCTGGTGAGCCATGTATTCTTGAATGTCGGAGTTGAAGTCATCTCCGGCCATCTTGATGGAATTGTTCGACACTATGCCGCCGAGCGAAATCACCGCGATTTCCGTTGTGCCGCCGCCAATGTCAACAATCATGTTCCCCTCCGGGGCTTCCACGTTCAGGCAGTCTTTTTCATCAACGCCCGATTCTTTCTGCTCTTCGCCTATGCCTATTGCGGCGGCCATAGGCTCGAATATCAGGTAAACGTCCCGCCCGCCCGCGTGCTCGGCGGAATCGCGCACGGCGCGCAGCTCCACTTCCGTCGAACCCGAGGGGACGCCTATCACCATCCGCAGCGAGGGCGAGAAGAGGTGCCTCCCTCTTTTGGCCTTTTTGATAAGGCCGCGCATCATTTGCTCACAGGCGTAGAAATCGGCTATCACGCCGTCGCGCAGCGGGCGTATCACACGGTAGTTGTCGTTCGATTTCTCATACATCAGCTTCGCTTCTTCGCCGACTTTCACCATTTTGTTCGTCTGTCTGTCGAGCGAGACCACAGACGGCTCGTTCACCACAATATCGCCGTCGCAGATGATTACGGTGTTAGCGGTGCCGAGGTCCATCGCCAGCTCCTGCGTGAAAGAAAAGAATCCCATTGTTCCAGGTTTGTTTGTTTTGTTTTTGTTGGCGGTTTCGGCTTAACGGGACTGTCCGCCTGTTGCGAAATATCCGTGAATGGCGGCATCGTAACGGCTGCTTACCGCGAAAGCGCGTTCCGCGAAACGCCTGCGGTCTTCCTGCGAGGAGCAAGCCCCCTTTTCGTCAAGCATTTTCAACAGGTCGCCGTATTCGGCTTTCGACGGCACGATCACCACGTCGTTGAAGTTCTTGGCCGCGGCGCGTATAAGCGAGATGCCGCCTATGTCGATTTTCTCGATAATGTCGGTTTCGGAAGCCCCGCTCTTTACGGTTTCTTCGAAAGGGTAGAGATCCACAATCACGAGGTCGATTGCCTGTATGCCGTACCGTTCCATCTCTTTCACGTCGCTTTCGAGCTTCCGGCGGCCGAGTATGCCGCCGAAGATTTTCGGATGCAGCGTCTTCACCCGCCCGCCGAGGATGGAGGGGTATGTGGTGACATCCTCCACTTTGGCGCATTTGTAGCCGAGGCTCTCGATGAACGACTGTGTGCCGCCCGTTGACATTAACTTCACGCCTTCTGCGGCGAGTTTCGCGAGTATTTCTTCAAGCCCGTCCTTGTGATAAACTGAAATGAGGGCTGTCCTGATAGGCTTGGCACAGGCCGTTTGAACCGTCATCTTGATGTTGTTGCATATTAGGTTGCGAAGTTATGAATTTTTTGCAACTGCGGCGGCATACTGCGGCGGTTATGTTCCGGAAATCGGGACAGTGCCTTCTGCGACTGCGCGGCAGTTGTTCCGCGGATAAAGACCCTCGTGTTCTGCGATGCGTTTGCGGACGGCTTCGGGCGATACCGCACTGTAGTCCCGGCGCGCCGCCCGTCGGCTTTCCGTTCAAAGCG
>CAZLLM010000051.1:5553-6971 GCA_964560405.1 uncultured Prevotella sp. | reverse complement strand
CGGATTGCGCCCCGCACGCGGGCGATACCTTAACGTGGGTATCGGCTCCGTCCGGCGGGGGCGCGAAGAATCCCCGTTTTTGGGCATTGCGGGGGATTCCTGACACGGGTAACTTTGCATCCGAATTAACGCAAAGCATTTCGAGCCACATGAGAATCACGACTTTTCTCTCCGCCGCCTGCGCCGCATGGGCGTTGCTGCCGCTTGGCGCGGAAGCGCAGACTTCGGACTCCGGCAGCGCCGCGAACCGCGCAAAGGGCGGCCGCCTGAGCATCGGAGGGTACGGGGAAGCCGCGTACACGCGCAATTTCTACAGCGACAACGTTTACCGTTACACCGACCCCGCCAATTACAGGAATGACCCGAGCCACGGGCGCTTCGACATACCGCACGCCGTGATTTACCTTAGCTACGACTTCGGCAAAGGATGGAGCGTGTCGAGCGAGATAGAGTTCGAACACACCGGGACAGGCTCTTCCGCGGAGAAAGAATACAGCGAGGGGGGCGAATGGGAGGCCGAGACGGAGAAAGGGGGCGAGGTGGGAATCGAACAGTTCTGGATACAGAAGTCTTTCGGCTCTTTCCTGAGTGTGCGCGCAGGCCACATAGTAGTGCCGGTAGGCCTCACCAACGCGCACCACGAGCCTTTGGAATATTTCACGGTGTACCGCCCCGAAGGGGAGGCCTCCATACTCCCGTGCACATGGCACGACACGGGCATAAGCCTTCTGGGGAGAATAGGCGACTTCTCCTACGAAGTGCAAATGACCGCCGGGCTGGACGCTTTCATGTTCGACCGCGAGAACTGGATTAAAAACGGCGCGGAATCCCCCTTTGAGTTCAAGGTGGCGAACAAGTACGGCTTTGCCGCACGTTTAGACAACTACTCCGTGCCCGGCCTGCGCGTCGGGCTGAGCGGCTACTACGGCCGTGCGATGCACAACTCGTTCCCCAACGAATTCGAGGGCGAGGATGCCAACGGCAACAAAAAAGCCTACGACGCCGTAAAGGGGGAAGTGGCGGTAGGCGCGATTGACTTCACGTTCAACCGCTTCAATTGGATTGTGCGCGGAAACGCCGACTACGGGTACGTCGGGAACGCGGCAACTATAAGCGCGATAAAAAGAAACCTGTCGTCCAACAAAGCCCCTTACAGGAAGACCCCTGTGGGCAAGAACGCCGTCGCCGCGGGCGTAGAGGCCGGCTACGACATATTTTCCCGTATAGGCAGCCTGCGCGGGAGCAGCCAGAAGCTGTACGTCTTCGGGCGTTATGAGTATTACAACTCTTACATGCCCGCAAGAGAGCAGGCGGAATACGATTACACCGGCAAAAGCAGGATGGCCGCAGGCGTAAACTACCGCCCTATACCGCAAATCACCGTGAAGGCGGAATACTCGAAAAGGTTCTTCAAAAGC
>CAZLLM010000051.1:0-5453 GCA_964560405.1 uncultured Prevotella sp. | reverse complement strand
CAGGCCTACGTCAGCAACACAGTGCTCCCCACCTACAAGCTCCTCGCGGAGGCGACGGGGGATTTGTACGACAAGCTGGCTGCCGTGAAAAACAAGTTCGCAAGCGACCCCGGCAGCGTTCGGCAATCCGAGATAGACGGCATCTGCAGTGCGTTCTTGGAGGCGCGCGCATACTACGAAGAAAGCGAGGCGTTCCTCTTTGGCGCGGCCACTGACTTCGGAATAGACCCGCACATAGATACGTGGCCGCTGGACTTGCACGGGCTTGCCGCAGAGCTCACGAACAAAATCCACCTGCAGCAGATGAGTGGGGACGAAGACGAGGCCATAGCCTTTGCCTCCGGCAAGTTAGGCCAGGAGCTTCTCGGTTTCCACGGCATAGAGTTCATCATCTTCCGCAACGGTGAGAACCGCAAGGCGGACGCGCTAAGGAGCGACGAAGACCATGAGGTGTTCAGAGAGCTGAACGCAAGCGTCATGGGCGCGGAGGAGCTTGTCTACGCCGCCGCTGTTGCCGGCGACTTGCGCGACAAATGCTGGCAGCTGGAAGTGGCATGGGACGACAACGCCCCGCAAAGGCACAAAGACAGGATAGAGGAACTGGGGCTTCCGGCGACAATGAACGGCGGCTCTTCATACGGGCGGAATATGCTTAACACAGGAACCGCAGGCAGCTCTTACGCGACATGGCAGGAAGTAATGGGGACAATACTGATTTCCGGCTGCCGGAACATCTCAACGGAAGTAGCGTACAAGAAGATAGGCAATCCTTACGGGAACGGCGAGGAAGCCGACCCAAACTACATTGAATCGCCGTACAGCCAGCGCTCTTTCCATGACTTCGCGGGCAACATAGCAAGCATTCAAAACACCCTTTACGGCGGACGGCCTGAAAACAGGAGCGCGGACAATATAATGGCTTACCTGAAAAACAACAATCCGAGCCTCGCCGGGAAAATAGAGACCGACATGAACGCCGCGATAAGCGCATTGGAAGACTGCCAGAACCAACTCGCCGGAGGTTTTGTCAGCAACCCAAAGCACCCTCTCGTAGGCGTTGCGCAGGACAAGATATACACGCTGGACGACGACTTGCAAAAAGCGGGCGACTGGTTCGCAAGACAATAATCCCTGCAAAACGGAGGACGGCCTTGCCGCGCTTGTTCAGGCGCGTTCACGGCGCACACACTATCCTAAAAGAATACATTATATATATGAATACTGTCTGCAAACACACGCTGTTCGCTTTCCTCGGGCTTTCCCTGACTCTGTGTTCGTGCGAAGACGACAATGCGGAAGAATACAGTCAGGATGAGGCCGGCTGCATAGGCAAGGCCGTCGGCAACTTCGATGCGTCCGAATGGTATCCCGGCGGGCCGCTCGGAACCACCGGCAACGTAACCGCGGGCTGCTACGAGGACGAAACGCCCGCCGTCGCGGAGCAAGGGCTGTTGGCGGAATTCAGGAAAGGGGAGAGCTTCTTCGAAAGGAACTTCAATCTGAACACCCCGCCGTTCAACGGCCTCGGCCCGGCCTCGCTCCGCAAGTCCTGCATAGACTGCCATCCGGGCTACGGGCACGGCAAAAGGCAGCAAAGCTACAAGTCGCAGTTCGGCAACGGCTGCCTTCTCGTGGTTTACCACCCCGCAGACGGCGCGAACAGCAACGACGGGCCATACGTCAGCGAGCTTACCGGCATGCCGCAGACGCAAGCCGCCGCCCCGTTCCTGCCGCCGGTTGACGAAAGCAGAATCACAATCGAGTGGAACACGGTAGCCGCGATGGAGAGCGGGCTGCCTTTGCAGTTTGAGGACGGGGAGCGGTACGAGCTCATCTATCCTGCGGTGCGCATCCCCGAAGACGCTTTCAACACAAGCCCCCGTCCCTCGAACCTCGCCTTCCGTCTGGAATCAACCATCGGAATCACAGGCACAGGCCTGCTTGACGCGATACCGGAAGACTCGATAAAGAATCAATACCTGACCGAGGCAAGAGGAGGCGCGGAGCTGAACCCGGACTTCTGGGACAAGGAGGCCGGCGACTTCGCTCCCGGCGCGTGGTACACAGTATGGACTTCCGCAGGCGCGCTTGCCGACGGCACGAAAACCGGCAGGATGCTGAAACGGTTCACCTACGCGCTAACGCGGGCTTCCTTGCAGGACGGGCCAGGCGCGAACGCCGTCTGGAACATAACGAACGTCTCGCGCAGCGACCGCCCCTTTCTTTACAGCACCGACGCTTGGGCGAAGGCCATGTCGGAAAACGGGGACGTTGTCAGGAACATAAGCGGCAACCCCCAGTCGCCGTATTACGCCGACGGAACGGAGGCGGGCATAGCCGAAGCCGTGCTGAACCTGCTGTCCCCAGCCACGAACCAGTTCAGCAACAAGTGGCACAATTTCAGCCCTGAAATGACCGACGACGACTACTATGCGTTCATTGTCTGGCATCGCGGCCTCGCCATTCCCCGCGCGCGTAACCTCAACGACAAGGGCGTGCAGCGCGGCAAGGAGCTTTTCATGCAAATGGGCTGCGCCAGATGCCACCGCCCCTCGTGGACTACCGGCAAGGACAACTACTGGATTTCCGACAACATACGCAACCGCCCACTGCCGAAATACCCGCGCCAGAAGATATACCCCTACACCGACATGCTGCAACACCGGCTGCACATGGCTAACGACATACACGGCTCATGGTGCCGCACCACACCGCTCTGGGGGCGCGGGCTTTCGCTGGCTAACACCGGCGCCGAAGACCGGCTGCACGACTGCCGCGCCCGGAACGAGATAGAAGCCGTAATGTGGCACGCTTACAGCAAGAAGAGCGATGCCTACAAAGCCGCGGAGAAATTCTACAAGCTGAACAAAGCCGACCGCGAGGCCGTAGTAAAATTCCTGCGCTCCATCTGAAAGCCCCGCGCCCGCTGATACCGCAGCCCGACTCCCCCGCCGCAGGGCGGCCGCAAGGCGCGCCCTTCCTTTCATCCGCGTGGCGAGGGGCGTTATCCCGCCCGCGCAAGGCAATAATTCGCCGCACGGCGAGTTTTATAAACAACGCGGTGCCTCCAAGCGGCGCGCCGCAAGACCGAAGCACTGCCTGACATGGCGAGAAAAGCGACATTCATACTGTACTGCGCCGCGGTCGTGTGCATGGCCGCCGCCACAGCCGCCGAGAGCATACTCGGCGCGGAATTCTCCCGCGCCAGCATATACGGCGCGTGGTGGTTCGCCCTGCTCTGGGCCGCCCTCGCCGCGGCGGGCGCGCTTTATTTCATAAGCCGCAAGGCTCGCCGCGCCTCCGTCGTATCCCTGCACGTTTCTTTCGCCGTGATACTCGCGGGCGCGCTCCTCACCCGCGTCTCCGCGCAAAAAGGGTTCATGCACCTGCGGATAGGCGACAAGGTCAGCACGTTCTACGTGACGGACGGCGGGGGCGGAATCAGGGAGGCCCGCCTGCCTTTCGCCGTAGAGCTTACGGCTTTTAATATAAAATACCATCCCGGCACCGAGACCGCTTCCGATTACGAGTCGCGGATCAGGGTGACCTGCGGCGGGGAAGAGAGGGAGGGAGCCGTTTCGATGAACAACATTTACACATGCCGCTCCTACCGTATGTACCAAAGCTCTTACGACCCCGACCTGCGGGGGAGCGTCCTCGCCGTGAACCGCGACCCAGCCGGGATACCCGTAACGTACGCGGGCTACGCCTTGCTCCTCTTCTCCTTGATATGGGCGCTGTGCGACCCGAAAGGCGAGTTCCGCGCCCTGCTCCGCAGCGGCGCATTCGGGAAAGGGGCGCTCGCCTTGGCGGCCTTCCTCCCCGCGCAAAGCTCCGCCGCGGCCCTCACGCTCCCGAAAGAGGCGGCGGAGGAGTTCGGGCGGCTCCACATCCTCTACAACGGCAGGATATGCCCGGTGCAGACTTTCGCCATCGACTTCACGAGGAGGCTGTGCGGCGAGACAAGTTACAAGGGCCGCACGGCCGAGCAGGTGCTCGCAGGGTTCGTGTTCTTCGCCGACGAATGGAGCGGCGAGCCGGTCATACGGCTGAAAGGCGGCGCCCTGCGCGACAGCCTCAAACTGCCGGGCCGCGTGCCGGCGGACTCGTTCTTCGACAAGGAGACGGGCGGCTGCATACTCGGCCCATACTTGCAGGCGTACTGCAACGGCCGCAGGGACGCCGCCTGCCGTCAGGCGGCCGAGGCGGAGCGCCTGCTGGAGCTCATAGCGGACGCGGGCGGCGGCGCGGGGCTGAGGCTTTTCCCGGTCACGCTGCGGGGCAGGACCGAGTGGCTGTCCTCATCCGGCGGGGCGCCGCCCCTTGCGGACACGCTGCAGGCGGGGTTCATCGCCAACGTCATCCGCTACGTAGGGCAGGAGGCGCGGGAGGGGAGGACGGCTGAGGCCGCCGCCGCGCTGGGCAGGATAAGGGCGTACCAGGAGAAGCACGCGGGCGCGTCGCTGCCCTCCGGGCTGCAGACCCGCGCCGAGAGGCTCTACAACGCCCTCCCCGCGGCCTCCGCGCTCTTCGCCGCCGACACCGCGCTCGGGCTGCTCTGCCTGCTGCTGCACGTCCGCTCCGCAGCGCGGGGCAGGCCCTCCGCCCTGCGCCCCGCCGCCGACGCGCTGGCGGCGGCGGCCTTGTGCCTGTCGCTGCTCGCGCTCACCTTCGTCCTCGCCCTGCGGTGGGTGATCACGGGCTCCGCGCCCATGGCCAACGGCTACGAGGCGATGCTGTCCGTAGCATGGATGTCGTCGGCCGCCGCGCTCGCCCTGCGCCGCAAGGCGCGCATAACGGCCGCCTTCGGGCTTCTGATGTCGGGGCTGTCCCTCCTCGCGGCGCGCGCGGGGCAGGCTGACCCCTCCATCGGCCACGCCATGCCGGCGCTCTCCTCCCCTCTGCTGTGCGTCCACGTCAGCGTGATAATGGCCGCCTACGCCCTGCTCTCCTTCACCTTCGTGTGCGGAATCGCCGCGCTCGCCGTGCATTATTGCGCGCGGAGGCGCGGGGCTGACGCGGCGGGGCGCGTTAAGGCGCTGCAGGAGCTGTCGCTGCTGATGCTCCACCCCGCCATGGCGGCCTTGGCCGCGGGGATACTGGCGGGGTCCGTATGGGCTAACATCTCATGGGGGGCTTACTGGAGCTGGGACCCCAAGGAGACATGGGCGCTCATAACCTTCATGGTCTACGCCGCCGCGCTCCACCGCCGCTCCGTCCCGCGCCTCGCCCGCCCCCTCGCCTGGCACGCCTACATGGTCTGCGCGTTCCTCTCCATCCTGATGACGTATTTCGGGGTGAACTTCCTGCTCGGCGGAATGCACTCCTACGCATGAGGCGCCGCGCCGCCTCGAAACGCCCTCCGCGCAAGGCGGGAGGGGCCGCCGGCGGGGGCTTCCGGGCCGCGGCGGGAGGCTTCGGAAACGGCTTTCGCAACTCATTGATAATCAATG
>CAZLLM010000050.1:0-6988 GCA_964560405.1 uncultured Prevotella sp. | reverse complement strand
CCACGTCCAGCGCCGTGAAGACCACCTTGCCGCCGGGGTCTATCAGATAGAACGTGGGTATCCATTTTATCCCGTAGCTTTCCGATACGGCCGTTTCCTTCCATTTCTTAAGCTCGCTCGCCTGCGTCCACGCCAGGCTGTCTTTCTTGATGCACCGCACCCACGCCTCTTTGTCGGTATCGAACGATATGCCGACGAACTCTATGTTTTTGCCTTTCAGGGAATCGTGCAGCCGCGTTACGGCGGGAGCCGCCTTGCGGCAGTCGGGGCACCAGCTGGCCCAGAATTCGAGGAGCACGTATTTGCCGCGGTAACCGGCGAGCGTGACTTTCTCGCCGCCGGGCGCTTTCAGCGTGAAACCGGGCGCGGAGGCGCCGCGGGGCAGCAGCGACGAAGCGCCGCCGGCATCCTGCGCGGCTCCGCAAAGCGGCGATGACAGGCACGCCGCAAGAACAGTTTTCTTTATCATTCCTATGCAGTTTTATGCAGCCTTGCAGACCCCTTGCCGCACGGGCGGCCGCAAACGCCGCCGTACCGGGGGAAGCGGAAAGGACGCCCGGGAGGAAAACCCGGACGCCCTTTGAAGATGTAGCGGGACCCGGGATTGAACCGGGGACCTCATGATTATGAATCATGCGCTCTGACCAGCTGAGCTATCCCGCCTTCGCCAGCGGCTGCAAAAATACGCATTTCCCTTTAACATACAAACTTTCCGGGCGTTATTTTGCCTTTTCCCCGCGCAGGCGCGGCAAAGGGAGCGTGACGGCCGCCGCCCCTATTCCCTGCGCGAAAACGCGGCGAAGTGCGTAAATTATGGTAATTTTGCCGTCCGAGCGGGCTTCCGCGCTTCCGTTGAAGGGATGAAAAACGTAAAAAAACTCGACCTGTTCGTAACGCGGAGCTTTCTGACGATGCTGGCGGGGGCGTTCTTCGTCAGCCTTTTCGTGCTGATGATGCAGTTCACGTGGCGGTACGTCGACGAGCTGATAGGGAAAGGCCTTACTCTGGATGTCCTCGCGAAGTTCTTCGGCTACATGGCACTGACGCTCGTGCCGCAGGCTCTGCCTTTGGCCGTGCTCCTTTCTTCGCTCATCACTTTCGGCAACATGGGCGAGAGGCTCGAACTGCTCGCCATGAAAAGCGCGGGCATACCGCTCGTCCGCATAATGAGGCCGCTGATGGTGATAACGGCGGCGGCTTGCGGGCTTTCGTTTTACTTCCAGAACTTCACGGGGACACGCGCCGAATACAAACTCCGCACCCTGCTGGTGAGCATGCACGAGAGCGCGCCCGTTCTCGACATTCCCAAAAGCATCTTCTATAACGGCATCCCCAACGTGAACCTCTATGTGCAGGAAAAGGACAACGAGACGGGAATGCTCTACGATGTGACGGTCTACAAGACCGACCGCGGGTTCGACAAGGCGCAGATAGTGCTTGCCGACTCGGCGAAGCTCGAAATCACGGGCGACAAGCACTTCCTGAAGTTGCAGCTTTTCAGCGGGGAGCAGTTCGAGAATCTTGACGCAGCCTCAACCAGCCGCCTGAACGCCTATATCCCTTACGACAGGGAGACTTTCGTTTACAAACTTCTCTTCATAGAATTCGACAGCAACTTCAACGAGCTTGACGCCAACGCGATAGGGAACCGCCCTGAGGCGAAGAACATGGCGGAACTCCTTGCCGGGGTTGATTCCATGAGGCTCTGCGCCGACAGCGTCGGAAGAGCGAACTACGCCGCGTTATCAGCCGAAGGCGGGCTGGGGGAAACGCCCGCCATAGACGGATACCGCCGCTACACAGGCGCGCAGCCCGTCGCCGCGGCGAGTGCCGCAGGTGTTGCTCGCCCGGCGAAAGCGGCAGGCGGAAAGCGGGACGGCGCGGCGAACGCCGCCTCTCCTTTGGTTATTACGGCGGAAGCCCGCGCAAGAGTGCCGCAAGCGGCGATAAGCATCGACAGCCTTTTCTCCGCGCTTGCCCCGGAACGGAAATCATCCGTCATCCGCAACGCAAGCGAAAAAGCGTCGCGGCTCGAAACTGACCTTGAATGGAAAAGGTTCGAAGTGCTTGACACAGACTACAACATGCGGAAATACATGATTGCATGGCATCAGAAAATAATACTCTCGCTGACTTGCGTAATCTTCTTCTTCATAGGCGCGCCGCTGGGTTCGATAATACAAAAAGGCGGACTGGGGCTTCCTACCGTCGTGTCAGTAGTGATATTCATACTGTATTACATCATAAGCACGTCCGGCATGAAGCTGGCCCGGGAGGGGACGTGGCAGATAGGCTTCGGCATGTGGGTGAGCGTAATGGCGCTCGCCCCGCTCGGCGCATTCCTCACGTACAAGGCGAACAAAGATTCCGTAGTATTCAACGCCGAGGCTTACGGCCGGTTCTTCGTAACCGCGCTCGGACTCCGCACCCGCAGGCACATAACGCCGAAAGAAGTTATAGTGGAAGACCCCGACTACCCCTCCGTTTACGGACGCTTGGGGCGGCTCGCCGACGACTGCCGCGAATATGGCAGGCAAATGCGCCTGCAACGCCCCCCGGACTATCTGGAGCATTTCTTCCGCGGTGGAGAAGACACTCAGACTGCAAGGATAAACGCTGAAATGGAAAGCATAGTGGAGGAACTGTCGAACTCGCGCGACCTGAAAATCCTTGATGAGCTGAACAAATTCCCCGTAATCTTTGTAACGGCGCACGTGTCGCCGTTCAGAAAGGCGTGGCTGAACCGGGCGGCAGGCATCCTGCTGCCTGTGGGAGTGCTCCTATGGCTGAGGATGTGGAAATACCGCCGGCGGCTTCTGAAGGACATGAGGCAAATCGTGTCGTCGTGTGAAAAAGAACGGGAATACTTGGAAACATTCCTGACATAATCAGAAATCGTTCCGGCATAATCAAGAATCACTCTGATATCTGCATAATGGCATCGCACGGAAATTTCAGGACGGCCACTGTTGAGGAAGCGGTACAAGACTTCCGGGAGGGGAAGTTCGTCATCGTCGTCGACGACCCGGGTCGCGAGAACGAAGGAGACCTCATAACAGCGGCGGAACTCATCACAGAAGAAAAAGTGAACTTCATGCTACGCAACGGGCGGGGAGTGCTCTGCGCGCCGATAACCGTAAGCCGCTGCAACGAGCTGGGGCTGCCGCGCCAAGTTAAGGAAAACACCAGCCTGCTCGGAACGCCTTTTACGGTAACGGTGGACAAGATAGAAGGCTGCACCACCGGAGTGAGTGCGCACGACCGCGCCGCGACGATAAAAGCTCTCGCCGACACGGAATCAACGCCTCAGACTTTCGGCAGGCCGGGACACGTCTGCCCTCTCTACGCGCAGGACAACGGCGTCCTCAGGCGCGCCGGACACACCGAAGCCGCCATCGACCTGACCCGGCTCGCCGGGCTGCGCCCCGCCGCCGCGCTGATAGAAATACTGAACGAGGACGGCACGATGGCCCGTATGCCCCAGCTCATCGAAAAGGCGGAGGAATGGGGGCTGAAAATCCTTACCATCAGCGACCTTATCGCCTGCCGTCTGAGAGCCGACTTGCTCGTTGAGAAAGGTGACGAGGTTGATATGCCTACAAGCTACGGGCATTTCCGCCTCATCCCTTTCCGGCAGAAGAACACAGGCAAGGAACACATAGCCTTGATAAAAGGCTTCTGGGAAAAGGACGAACCGATCCTCGTGCGAGTGCATTCTTCATGCGCCACCGGCGACATCTTCGGCAGCCTGCGCTGCGACTGCGGCGAGCAGCTGCGCCGTTCTCTAAGGGAAGTGGAAAAGGCGGGCAAGGGTGTAGTGCTGTACCTCAACCAAGAGGGGCGCGGAATAGGGCTGATGGCGAAAATAGCGGCTTACAAACTGCAGGAAGAGGGGTACGACACCGTTGATGCCAACATACATCTCGGCTACGACCCCGACGAGCGCGACTACGGCGTGGGAGCGCAGATTTTGCGCGAAATAGGCGTACGCAAAATGCGGCTTCTCACCAACAACCCCGTAAAGCGCGTCGGACTCGAGGCATACGGACTGGAGATTGTCGAAAACGTGCCTATTGAAATCCGCCCCAACAAATACAACGAGCGTTACCTACGCACCAAGAAAGAAAAAATGGGACATACTCTCCGCCTCGGCAGCGACAGCAAAGAACAATAACAGAAAACACTAATAACAAACAAAACAAACAAAACACACAAACACCATGAGAAACGAAATCGAATTCCAAAACAAGGTAATCGAAAACGTCAGTTCCGCTTACCGCACCCTGTTAGGCAAAGTCTACATGTGGATGACCCTCGCCCTCGCTGTCACCGGCCTCACCTCGTATTATGTGGCTTCAAACCCAGCCGTTCTTCAGGCGATTGTCACGTCAAGCGGAACGTTCTGGCTTTTAGTTATTGCAGAGCTCGCCCTCGTGTTCTTCCTTTCCGCACGCATAATGAAGATGTCGTTTTCGACGGCGGGGATAATGTTCGCGCTGTATTCCGTGCTGAACGGAGTGACCATGTCGTTCATTTTCCTTGCATACACCGCAACATCCGTCGCCACAGCGTTCTTCGTCACCGCAGGAATGTTCGCGGCGATGTCTTTCGCGGGCTTCACTATGAAGAAAGACCTCAGCTCTTTCGGCTCGTTCTTCATGATGGCTCTGGTAGGGCTGATAATAGCTTCCTTGGTCAATATGTTCCTCGCCAACAGCGTGCTCTACTGGGTAATAACCTATGTCGGGGTGCTTCTCTTCACGGGGCTTACAGCTTACGACACGCAGAAAATCAAACAAATGCTCCTGCAGTACGGAGACGATGTGAACGACAACACGCAGAAGCTGGCGCTTCTCGGCAGCCTCTCGCTGTATCTCGACTTCATCAACCTTTTCCTCTACATCCTGCGTTTCTTTGGCAACAACAGGGAGTAAAGTCTGACTCTGCTTAAAGATAGGCACATACGTCCATGAACGAACTGTCTGCACGTCTCAACCGGCTCGCGCCGTCAGCCACGCTCGCGATGTCGCAGCGGAGCGCCGAACTTAAAGCGCAAGGTGTCGGCGTAATCAATATGAGCGTGGGGGAACCCGACTTCAATACGCCGGCGCACATCAAGGCCGCTGCCGTAAAAGCGGTGGAAGAAAATTTCTCGCACTACTCCCCTGTGGCGGGCTACCTCGCGCTGCGCGAGGCTGCCGCCGCTAAGCTCAAGAGGGACAACGGGCTGGAATACTCTCCCTCGCAAATCCTATGCTCCAACGGCGCGAAGCAAAGCGTCTGCAACGTGATAATGTCGGTTGTACAGGCCGGCGATGAAGTCATAATCCCCGCGCCATATTGGGTAAGCTACCCGCAGATGGTCAGGCTTGCCGATGGCAGCCCCGTCTGCGTGAACGCAGGAATAGAGCAGGACTTCAAAATCACACCCGCGCAGCTTGAAGCCGCAATAACGCCCCATACCCGCGCCCTCATACTTTGCTCGCCGTCCAACCCCACCGGAGCCGTCTATTCGGCTGGCGAACTCGAAGCCCTCGCCACTGTGCTGCGGAGGCACGAAAGGATTACCGTGCTCTCCGATGAGATTTACGAACACATCAACTACACCGGTACGCACGCAAGCATTGCGCAGGCCGCCGGCATGAAAGAACGCACAGTGATAATAAACGGCGTTTCAAAAGCATACGCCATGACAGGATGGCGAATTGGCTTCATCGCCGCGCCCGAATGGATAGTGAACGCATGCGCCAAGTTGCAGGGGCAGTCCACCGGCGGCCCGTGTTCGGTAAGCCAGATGGCCGCGGCCGCAGCATTGGCGGGCGGCCAGGAATGCGTCGAAGAAATGCGGAAGGCTTTCGAAAGGCGCAAGAACCTTGTCGTCAGCTTTCTGAAAGACATTCCTGACATCGAGGTGAACAATCCGCAAGGAGCGTTCTACGTATTCCCGAAGTGTGAAGCGTACTTAGGCAAACGCGCAGGCGGCGAGGTGATAAACGACGACAAAAGCCTCGCGCTCTATCTGCTCAAAACGGCGCACGTGGCCGCGGTAAGCGGCAGCGCTTTCGGAGCCCCCGGCTACCTGCGCCTGAGTTACGCGACAAGCGACGGCAACATACGCGAAGCCATGAGAAGGATAAAGGAAGCCCTCGCGGCGCTGGAGTAACGCTCCGCCGCTCCGCGTATTATGGTGATAGCGGTCATGGCGAATTCAGTACCCGCCTCCTCCGGCTCTCTTAATCTTACGTGAGTTCAAAGAATTATAACAGAAAATTCCAGTTGTATCACGCCGTTTCAGAGGTAAAGGCACAATCCGCGGCGATTATCGGCTTCTTTGTAAAGAACGAGCAAGCGGCAAGAGCCGGCATCAGGTTGACGGAAAAGCCGAGGACGGATTGATGAAGGGGTATGTTCGATTTGCGCCACGCTCGCCGGTTCGCCGTTAATGGTTTCAGCCAGTGTTCTCTTGCGTGGCAACGCCTTATTGGCGAGGGTCATTGTCTGCTTCTTATATTGTTTTTCGGTTTCGTACGTGCGTCCGGGATAAGTAAGCGGTGAAAACAACAGGCAGGCGCAAGTGGTTTCCCGTATTTTTTATATCTGACAAACAACAATTATCTGACGCGGAAGCGGGGAAGGCGGACATGCCCCTTTCCGGTCGGCGTCCGCCGGCATCGCGGAACCCCGCTTTCCGGCGGTTAAAACCACGGCCGCCCCTGACAGTATCCCGTTCCGGCGCATCCGGCGGCTTCAAGCGCCGTTGTCCGCATTGCGTCGTCAAAGCCAGCCTGCGCCGGGAATCCTCCGGCGCGGTGTCCTGTGACATGTTCACCGGGCAGGAGAGCCGTGCGCATTCCGGGCTCGTGCCGTCCTTCTGTCTTCACGCTTTCGGGCGATGGCCGGTGCCAGCTTCGCGGACGGCACGGTGATACCCGTCCGCCGCAGCCTCAGGCACCACGCCAACAGGTCATTCCGCAGAACGGCGTCCGCA
>CAZLLM010000049.1:0-7008 GCA_964560405.1 uncultured Prevotella sp. | reverse complement strand
CGGCAGTCAGCGGAATTCGTAGCAGCCTGCGTCGGAACGCCCGTCTGCGAGCCTCTCCACGCCGTTGAGGTCGCGAGGGTAGGTATGTCGCGTAGTGGCAGTGTCGGCGATGCCCCGCGCTCGCGAGAGCGTGTCAAGCCTGAAATCGTATGTCAGCGCGTCGTTGTCGAAAGATGCGAAGTTGCCGCTTCCCCATACTTCATCGTCCGCCGATTCGAATACGCAGTCGCGGAAATGCTCCGCATCACTGGAGGCCGGTGCTGTAATGAGGCTCGAACTGAAAAGGTAGTTTTTCGGCTGCGAAGGTTCGTCGAGAAAAACGAATCTTAGTTCGTCGGCATTCCAGCCCGACAGGACGCAGTTTTCAAAATATGCCTCCGTCAAGGGGAGGGCTTGCCCGTCATAGGAGTCGCAGAGGAGCAGGGCTTTCCCTCTTCCTCCTGTAAAAGGGTAGAAATTGGCTATTGTGCAGTGCGTGAAGCGGCATCGTCCGCCATACACTGTAACGGTATTGCCCATTGCATTAGTGATTTGCGAGTTCCCTATAAGGACATTGCTGCCGATTAGAGTAAGGCAGTCGCCTTTCATGTTGGTTACGACAGAGTTCTCCAATATCAGTTTGGGGAGCGAGTCATCCGACAAATTGCATCGTAAGCCGAATGTGCCTCCGTGTATATCGCAATACGTCATTTCGTTTCCAGTACTCGCCGACGCAAAAATTATCCCTCCCCATTGTCCCGGAATGCGGTCGTAAGGCTGCTTTGCGAACATATAGTCCGTCCGGCTGCCGCGGAACACCACCGGCGTGCCGATTTCACCGCGGGCAAAGAGTGTCCCACTGACGAGCATTACGGCCTTTGGCGCGAACATCATCTTCACTCCTGGAGCTATGGTGAGTGTGCTGCCTTCGGCTATGCGCAGGGTGTCTTTTACAAAATAGGGGCGGTGCGAAGAAAAGCACGTGTCACTGTCTATGCAGACGTTTTCGAGTATTAAAACGTCCTGTGTCACAGCCGTTAGTGTTATTTGCTGCACTACACCGCTTTCGAGCGTGAACGTAAGCCGGTCGCTTACTGTCACAGGATTATCGCTGTCGCGAAAACGCGGCTTGATGTCTATCCAGACGGCTATGCTGTCGTGCCCCCGCACTTCAATGGGATAGCCATAGCCCGTGTTCACAAAAGTCCCGTCTACGTTAACACGGAAACCAGAACTTTCTGCGTCGGCAAGAGCCACGTTTACGATTTTTATGCCTTTGTCTGTGTGGTTATGAACTGCAAAAGAGTATGTAGGCGAACTAACGGCACTCAAAACCGTATCAAGCGCGAGCGTGTCGGTCGGAAACGTAAGCAGCGCAGAAGGTGACACTGTGAAATCACCGTCTTCTTTGCACGAAATCACCGCACCAAACGCGGCAAACAAAAACACCGTCAGCATAAGCCTGCGGCCGCAAAGCCACTTGAATGCATTCATAACAAAATCCATTTCAAGAAAATCTAATGCCACACAACGCCTGACAATTATGTGTCACCCACGGCTCATCCGGCGACATAGAGTCGGTCATTTCTCTTCCGGTATGTTGCGCAGTATCTCAAGAAGCAGTTCCCAAACTTTTCCTACCGTAGGTATCAGCAACCTCTCATCGGGCGAATGCACACCCCGCAACGTGGGACCGAAAGAAACCATATCCAAATTAGGGTATCTTTCGCTGAACAGGCCGCATTCTAGTCCGGCGTGTATTGCTCGCACCTGGCATTCCTCGTTGAAGAGGCGGCGATACGCCTCTTGGGTGATTTTAAGTAATTCGCTGTGTGGATTCATTTTCCAACCAGGATAGCCCTCCCCGATCTTGACTTCTGCCCCCGCGAGTTCGAAAGCGGCGGCGAAAGTGTTGCTCATATTGCGTCGCGCACTGCCGAGGCTCGAACGCTGCGAGGAGTTCACAACGACAGCATCACCAATCTTGCGGACACTCGCCAGATTGGATGACGTTTCTACCAGTCCGTCCATATCTTGGCTCATGGCGAATACGCCGTTGTCCACCGCTTGCAGCGCGGTTATTATTCTGTCGGAAACTTCCTTGGGAATGACTTCTGACGGTTCTGCACTTTCAAGTGTGAACTGCACGGATTTTTCCGTACGCGAATACTCCTCCTCTGCTTCTGCGGTCAGAATGTTCAAGTCAATCCGGACGTTTTCCTTGCAACTGACCGGCACGGCGCATATTGCCCACCCATCACGCGGAATGGCATTGTGCAGCCCGCCACTTTGGATGTCTGCTATGCGCAAGCCATACTTTTTCATCGCGCCGTAAAGGAATCGCGCAAGCAGCTTATTTGCATTCGCACGTTTTTTGTCTATGTCGTCGCCCGAATGCCCTCCCATAAGACCTTTCACGCCTGCCTTGAAAAAGTAGAAACCATTGGGTGCAGGTTCGCAGACAAAGCGGAATGTGGCTTCAGTGCAGGCACCTCCTGCGCAACTTACGAAAATCTGCCCCTCGTCTTCGCTGTCAAGGTTAAGCAAGTATTTGCCGCTCATAAAGCCAGGTTTCATTCCCGCCGCTCCCGTGAGACCCGTCTCCTCGTCACGCGTGAACACGCATTCAAGAGGACCGTGTTCAATCCCGCCATCTGCCAGCAAGACCATCTGCATCGCCACGCCTATTCCGTCGTCAGCACCGAGTGTCGTGCCCTTCGCGTGCATCCAGTCACCGTCAATCTCAGTTTGGATAATGTCGTTCATGAAATCGAATTCCACGTCCGGATTTTTTTCGCACACCATATCCATGTGGCTCTGCACAATTACTGTGGAACACGTTTCGCGGCCTTTCGATGCAGGCTTCCTGATGATTACATTGCCCACCTCGTCAACTTCCGTTTCAAGTCTGAGGCTTTCGCCATATCTCTTGAGGAACTCTATCATTTTCTCCTCTCTTTTTGAGGGACGTGGCACTTTATTAACAAGCGCAAAGCATTCGAAAACCTTGCGCGGCTCTAACTTCACGTTTTCCATATCTTCAAGTTTCTTGTGTTTGTCTGTCATATACTATTGTGCTATTGATTATCTTTGCATCTACAAAGTTAGGAAATCGCCTGAATACAGCGAACTCGGTAAATCAATAATAAAATATTCGGAATGCATTTGAAAACTAACAGAATACTTACTTCTATAATGCTTGTGATTGGAAGTGCATTTCTCGCAAACTGCGGGAACTCGGACGACAACAGAAAGACTTCGGCGGCGGCAGAGGATAGGAGCGGAGGCAGTGCTTACGTTCCTAAAATCGCTTACGTAGAAGTTGACACGCTTCTGAACAAATACCAATTTTGCATAGACCATTCAAGCATATTGGAGAAAAAAGGGGCTGACATCCAAGCCACATTAACCTCCAAGGGGAAGGCTTTGCAGAACGCTCTTGCAAGTTTCCAGCAGAAAGCGCAGCAAGGCACGTTCACCTCTCAGGAGCAGGCGGCGGAGGCACAAGCGTCCTTGCAAAAACAGGATGAGGATTTGCGTGCCTTACAAGAGAAATTAGGCGATCAGTTCGAAGAAGAACGTCAGAAATACAACGAGGAAATGCGTGATTCCATCGAGAGTTTCCTGAAAGAATACAATAAGGCGCACAAATATTCAATCATACTAAGCAAAACAGGGAACAGCATCCTCTACGCCGATAAGGCGATGGACATAACTGAGGACGTTTTAGAAGGGCTGAACAAACGCTACAAGGTGAGCAAAAAATAGTCGGAAGCCCTAAGTCGTAAAAACAACGACAAATCAATATATGAAAAACTACGGCTACGTAAAAGTTGCAAGCGCAATACCTGGTGTGTTTCCAGGGAACTGCAAGTACAATACGGAAAGAATAACAGCTCTCATGCGGAAGGCGGAGGAGCAGGACGCGGATATCGTGTGCTTCCCCGAACTCTGCATAACGGGGTATACTTGTCAAGACCTTTTCGAAAGCGGCATGCTACTTGAAGATGCAGTAAAGTCTTTGGACAAGATACGCAAAGAAACGTGCAGTCTTCGCGCCATTACTATCGTAGGGTTGCCATTGACCGTCGGGAATATGCTGGCAAACTGCGCCGCGGTGCTTTGCCGCGGCACAATAGTCGGCATAGTGCCTAAATTCTACCTTCCGGATTACAGGGAGTTCAATGAATCCAGGTGGTTCGCTCCTGCACGGTGCTTGAGAGAGGGTTTAACTGAAATCTGCGGGAAGAACGTAACAGTAAGTCCGAACATCATATTCAAGACCTCCGGCTTCTCTTTTGGTATCGAAATCTGTGAGGATATTTGGGCGCCTATACCGAGAAGCTCACGACTGGCATTGGCGGGAGCCGAGATAATATTCAATCTCAGTGCCGACAACGAGAGTGCAGGCAAGAATGATTACCTGAACTGTATGCTCCTCGAGCAGAGCGCACGAACCCTTTCGGGATACGTTTTCTCAAGTTGCGGTTTCGGAGAAAGCACGCAAGACCTTGTATTCGCTGGCAACGCCATAATATGCGAGAACGGCAGCCTTGTCGCGAAAAACAGTCGTTTCTGCTTTGAAGAGCAGCTTGTCACCGGCGAAATTGACATAGAACTGCTGCAGCACGACCGCAGGGTAAATACAACATTCCGCAACTGCGCCGCAACGGAAACAGCTTCCGGCGAATTCACGACAGTGAGCGTCCCTTTTGTGCCAAAAGACAGCAGCTGTCAGGTTTTGACAAAGGGGGTTTCCCCTCACCCGTTCATCCCTGATGGCGGTCTTGATGAACGTTGCCAGGAAGTTATCAGCATCCAGACGGAAGGACTCGCGAAAAGAATGCTCCATACAAAGGCCAAGACAGCAGTGATCGGCGTAAGCGGCGGGCTGGATTCAACACTTGCCCTGCTGGTATGTGCCAGAACATTCGACGCGCTCGGCATGAACCGTAAAAACATTATCGGAATAACCATGCCTGGCTTCGGGACAAGCAATGACACTTATTCAAACGCGGTGTCCCTTATGAAGGGACTTGGCGTAACCATACGGGATATCCCCATAAGGGAAGCCTGCATGAAACATCTGGATGACATAGGGCATAATCCCGTAATACACGATATTACCTACGAAAACAGCCAAGCGAGGGAACGCACCCAAATATTGATGGACGTGGCAAACCAAACAGATGGCTTTGTAGTCGGCACAGGAGACCTAAGCGAACTCGCCTTGGGCTGGGCCACTTATAACGGCGACCACATGAGTATGTACGGAGTAAACAGCTGCGTACCGAAAACCTTAGTGAAACACCTTATACAATGGTTTGCCAACAACATCTCCAATAAGGTCGAAAGCGACATTCTCGCCAGCATAATCAGTACGCCCATAAGCCCGGAACTCATTCCATCCGCAGACGAAAACGGCGGAATCTCTCAGAAGACGGAAGACGAAATCGGTCCTTACGAGCTGCACGACTTTTTCCTTTACTACACCTTGCGATACAGCTTCAGTCCGGCTAAAATATTTTTCCTTGCGCAAAACGCTTTCGGTGTCATACGCACCCAAAACAGAGAAAACAGAGCTGTCTGCGCCGATACTGCGCCTCGCTATGACAATAACACGATAAAAAGATGGCTGAAAGTGTTTTTCCAACGCTTCTTCTCACAGCAATATAAAAGGAGCTGCCTGCCTGACGGCCCCAAAGTAGGCAGCTGCTGCCTCAGTCCTCGCGGCGACTGGAAGATGCCCTCTGACGCGGATGCCGCAGTTTGGCTCGAAGAATGCGACAGGCTATGAATAGAAACCTTGACAGCAAGAAACAGTAATGCCCTAAACCTCATCAAATATCATGAAACAAACAATTTTAGTGACCGGCGGAACCGGCTTCATCGGCTCTCACACCACCGTTGAACTCCAGCAGGCGGGCTACGATGTTGTAATCATCGACAACCTTTCCAACTCAAACGCCGACGTTGTAGACGGAATCGAACAGATAACAGGCATTCGCCCTGCTTTCGTAAAGGCGGACTGCCTTGACAAAGATGCACTCGAAGACGTGTTCCGAAAATATCCCGATATTTCCGGCATCATCCATTTCGCGGCAAGCAAGGCGGTGGGAGAATCGGTTGAAAAACCGCTATTTTACTACCGCAACAATATTGTCTCGTTGATAAACATCCTTGAATTAATGCCCGAATACGATGTGAAAGGCATTATATTCTCTTCCTCTTGCACCGTCTATGGCCAGCCCGACCCTGAATTTCTTCCAGTGACCGAGCAAGCCCCAATTAAGAAAGCCGAAAGTCCTTACGGCAACACCAAGCAGATAAACGAAGAAATCATCACCGACACCATAAAAAGCGGCTCGCCAATCAAAGCGGTCATCCTGCGCTACTTCAACCCTATTGGCGCGCATCCCAGCGCGATAATAGGCGAACTGCCCAACGGCATTCCGGCAAACCTCATTCCCTACATCACACAGACAGCGATAGGAATCCGCCCGCAGCTGAATGTGTTCGGAAATGACTATAATACACCCGACGGCACGTGCATCCGCGACTTCATCTACATCATCGACTTAGCGAAAGCCCACGTATGCGCAATGGCACGCATTCTTGACGGGAAGAACGAGGACGACATCGAAATATTCAATGTGGGGACTGGCTCCGGCGTTTCAGTGCAGCATCTGATTGACACTTTCGAAAAATGCACCGGCGTAAAGCTGAATTATCGCGTAACCGGGAGACGCGCTGGCGACATAGAGAAAATATGGGGAAACGTAGACAAAGCCAACAATGTGCTGGGTTGGAAAGCTGTCCACTCACTTGAGGACGCACTCAGTTCCGCATGGAAATGGCAGCTGCACTTGAGAGAGACTGGTGTCATGTGAATTCCAGCCCGGCAAAGGCATATACATTATTGAAAGAAATGCCTGAAAATATGATAAGCAGTAACACCAAGTCTCACAAGCCGAGAAGCGGCGAAAGGCTTCCGAAATATGGGTACGGAGTTTTTCACATACAGCCGCA